>RPOO01000231.1 GCA_003857025.1 Methanothrix sp. | reverse complement strand
GTTATTAGTAATACGAAACAAAATATGTATGGAGGGAGACAGTCTTGTGGAAGATCCTATTAGCTATGCTCATTCTGATCATGCTTATAGGGCTGGCGATGTCAACAGATCCACTCGAAGTGAGATCCAAAAGTGTACAATTCAATTATGAGGATAGTATCAATGGTCACGGTAATTTTGCGAGCTATAACAAAATTTATGCAGAAGGTCCGCACTCCGACGCTCGTGTACAAAAAAGATTAGCAAACGTGTTTCTCCAGAAAATGGATCGTGGTAGCGGATCGATTGAACGAGAAACAATTATAGCATCTAATGAATCAAGTATGACCCAGATTGATCCGGATCTGATTTATGCTTATTCCTTGATTGCGGCCTTGGGAAATAGTAGCATGATCTATGAACCACTGACCATGTCCATTGGCAATGGTTACTATGTCACCAATCCAGTGAAATTTAACTCTCTCCTCGGCGATAAGACCCAGATCAAGAATTATGCTTCCGAGACATCGATGGTCCAAGAAACGAAGTACGCAAAAGCCATCAATAAGGATCTGGTCGTCAGTGTAGAGGACGATTACTCAGGCTGGGAGCCCGCTAAAAGCTTGACCAGGACTCTTATGAATCTAAATGAGAGCGTCAATAGCGGTACTGCTCACATAGGAATGCTACAAGGGAATGTTGGCAGTCGGGACTTCGGCAAGAGTGCTTGGCACAAGCCCAACATCTACGTAGACGAAGACTACAGAGGGACCTTCGACCTTGGGATTAAAATGAACTTTACATTGCCCGTGTACAAGAGTTCGATTGAGGATTCGTGGCTGCCCTGCTGTTCCAGTGGTTGGGTGGATATTACGTATTCTGATAAAAAAAGCTTTGGAGCAGATTCAAAAGGGATCTTTGATTGCACCTGCTACAAAGAGCCTACCAAGGCTCAGTATACTCGGAAGGGATGATAAAAGATGTCGTTAAAGGTATTGCAATTAGCTCTTATCCTTATCCTAATGTTTGCTATTTCAAACGCGCTGGGCGCCGAAAAAATCTTGTTTATTAACGGCATAGATACATCCAAGGATAATCAAAACTACATTCAAGAATGGGTAGATAAACTCAATCTCGATCAGAAGTATGACGCTTATTATGTTCCAACCTTTGGGCCGGGCATAGACGTGGGCGTCCAGGAGGTACGCAAGGCTACTCCTCAAGTTGTTTTTGATGAAAAAACTAATGGGGAACTTGAAGACCCGGATATTTTGACCCACCCAGAACCTTCAGACCTCAATGGATTAAAAAACGATCTTCTGGATGATAAAGAATATGATACTATTTATGCACACAGCGGTGGAACAAGAACGGCAGTTACGGCATTATTAACGCAAAATGTAAAAACTAAGACACTTGTGTTGATATCTCCTGTCACGTACACAACAGAATCAAAGGAAAATTTTAATAGAGAACTAGAATATCTATTACAAAAAGGTAAGGTAAAGAATATTATCGTTTATCAATCCTCTTTAGATTATCTTCTGACTGGAGAATTTTGGCAAATGAAATATGATCGAAATAATCCTGGTATCAAAACGCCAGGAGACACCACCTTTGAAGTAAGAGAACTGGGTTTGGAATTATTAACCGGAAAAGGAATGCCTCTGCCACATGTGCAAATGTGGTATACAGTCCTAAAAAAAGACTTTGGTAGTAATCCGGATAATTCTTTAACAAAGTTTTTTAAGAATATAGGCACTGATTTCAAAAAGCTGATCGATCCGATGATATCAATGCCAATTGTGGAAGCGTCATCTGATGCAGGTTCCAGTGTTTCAGGAACATCTGATGTTTCACAAACAGGAACTCCCCAGAATAATAATTATATCATGACAAAATTACATATATGTAATACATGTCTATTTCCGATGGGGGTGCCACAAAACTGGGATTGGATGTATAATAAGAACGATGGTAACTATTATACAACTTATAACGGTTATTACTGGGTATATGATCCACAGGATCGTGATCCTACCATGGTAAACGGAGTTTTAATTTCATCAAATCCGTTTCCGGGCTCACCTCCCAAGTATACCACTACCTCAACTGCCGGTGTTGGGCCGCTTGTCTAGGGATGACACAACCACGTAAAATTTCTGGCAAGATAAGACTGAGGATCGTTCCCTCCGTTCTTTCTTTGGACTCGTCTAGAGACTTAAGCAGCCTTCACCAAGGTTAAGAAGCTTGGATGCAAAGGATTACCACAACACTACGTAGTGTATGTAACTCGTAATCTAGTTTCTCTTTTTTTCGATACGCTTTAAACCTCAAAATATATTATTATAAGGACGCTCCTGAGCCCAAACCCTGATGTTGCGCTCCAGCTTATACAGCGCTTTTCTATTCTCACTGATCGCGAATGTCCGGTATCGGGCAATTGTCGATAAATCGTTCCATACTCTCTCAGAATGGCGACTCAGGCAAAAGCGGATTTAGGCCAATTTGATCGTGCTGCATAAGTCAGTGCATATAACCTGCAAGCTCCTGCCCACGGTTCTATGACATTTTCATAAATCTTAAATAGAATGTAATAGAACTAAAATGAGAGGGGTGCGACAAGGCCATAATCGATATGCTCTGGACTTAAGGTGTGCTCTCTAATGGCCTTTAAATGCATTAAATGGACCTTAATTAGAGTCTTACGATAATACCACCCAATACAACTAACATGATGCCAAAAAACATAGGACCATAACAATTCGAAGGCTGCTCTTCCATCATACCTATCCAACTAAACATGATAAAAAGAAATCCTATTACACAAAGCCCTCCACCAAAAATATCTTGAACTTTGCCTACCTTATTTGACCGGCATTGTTTCCTGCGTCCTTCCTCAATGCCCGTACGAACTTCTTTAGTTTTGGAGTCAGTCCATTTATCATAAGCTCGGTACAGATGTACGCCTAAACCTGGCTCCTCAGTATTACGAACGATTTTATCCAATTTAGAATTTATCTCATTAAGTTTCCTCTCTTCAAGTACCTTATCATAATCAGTTTGTGACATATCTACCATCTCTTCTACGTTTGAGAGTCATGCTAACCTAATCCTCAATCTATCTCGCAGCATAATATTAGATGATACCTGAATATAGTCGATATCATAATTTATTAGAAATCCCTCCTATGCAGTTATTGCATTTTTAGATCCTACTAATTATTTGTTCTGGCTATCTACTCCACCTCGCCGGGCCGGGCGTGGAACACCTCCGCCAGGATCTCCTCTTGGCTCTCCCATGAAGCAATTTGGGCAAAAAGCCTTTGTGAGCTGAAAATCAAAGCCTTTATTACAGTACAGCTTATCGAGTCATGACAAGAGTTAATTGGACCGCCGCATTTCGAGGGATTAGATGTCATCAGCAGTCGGGATTGCCCCAAAGAATCCAGATCTCGCCAATATCGACCCCGACGATATCTATTCTGTAACTGAGTTATCCCGGAATATAAAGCAGGTATTTTCCGCAACCCCTAAGTTCAATGACATCCTCTTGAAAGGAGAGATCTCCAACTTTGTCCAGGCCGCCTCAGGCCACATTTACTTTAACCTGAAGGATGAAAGCTGCGTTATTGCATGTGCCTTTTTTAGGCACCTCCAGACGGCGGGTTGCGATGACCTCGCCGAAGGGTTACAAGTAGTAGCAATGGGATCTGTGGTGGTCTATGAGACCAGAAGCCAGTATCAGCTCAGCATCAAAAAGGTAATTCCAATAGGAAACGGCATTTCCTCTCTGAAGCTAAAGCGCCTCAGCGAAAAGCTCGAAGCAGAGGGCTTGTTCAGCCAGGATAGAAAGAAGCCCATACCGTGTCTCCCCAGGAAGGTTGGAATCATCACCTCCAAGGACAGCGCCGCCATCAAGGATATCCTTTCTGTGGTTAATTTACGGTGCCCAACCATGAACTTGGTAATGGCCTATGTGGCCCTTCAAGGAGAAGGCGCACCCCAGAGCATCAACCAGGCCCTGAGCAGTCTTTCCAGGATGAAAGATATCGATGCCATCATATTGGCAAGGGGTGGCGGCCCTTCTGAAGACTTCATGGCCTTCAATGACGAGGGGCTGGTGCGGGCCATCGCATCGTTCACCAAGCCCATAATAACCGGCATTGGTCACGAGAGTGATGTGTGCCTGGCGGATCTGGCCGCAGACCTCAGAGCCTCTACGCCTTCAACCGCCGCCCGAGCTGCTATTCCAGACATCCAGGAGCTATGGAACAGCCTTAATCCTCTCAAGCTGGGCCTGGAACGCTCGTACAAGTCCTATTTACTCGCTCTTGATGCGAAGGAGATGGAAGCGAAGGCCAGGAGGGAAGAGCTTCAGAAGCTGAGAAATGGCTTGAGATCTTTGAGCGCGGACTTAGACCGCTCTTACAACGCATACCTTCTGGGCCTCAAGATCAGAGAGAAAGAGGTTGAAATGGGCAAGAAGGATGATGAGATAAAGCAGGCCCTCCTTAAGTACAAGGCCGTTATTGTGGCACTGATTGCATTTTTGGTTCTCATTATACTGTTAATCCTGCTGAGAGGATGATGACAATGAATGATAAGAGATACACTGATAATATTCATAGAATTGAAGAGATCATCTCACAGCTTGATGCGGGAAAGTTGCCCCCGGAAGAGGCAAAGAAGCTATTTGGAACTGCTAAGAACCTGATTGAGGAGTGCGAAGCGATCTTAAATAGCTATTCAGGGATCATTGAGGAGATGAGCTTCGTATCCGCAGGGACTTGATGGCCTTGCTCCTCTCTTACTCTCCGGCACCCACCTCTCTTATCCTTGGCTCCGGCGTTGCAGCAGTGCAGCTATAGTTGGCAACCTTCCTGGAATGGTTGCCTTAAATATTG
>RPOO01000230.1 GCA_003857025.1 Methanothrix sp. | reverse complement strand
CAGGTTGAGATTGGTCTGAACAACCGATGACAGCTCAATCTTAGCCACTTCCACGGCCTCACGCAGGCGCTGCATGGCCATGGTGTCACGGCGCAGATCAATGCCGGACTCCTGCTTGAACTTCTCCAGCACGAACTCCATGAGCCGCTCGTCCATGTCCCTGCCGCCCAACTGCGTATCGCCTGATGTGGAAAGCACCTCGAAGACGCCTTCTCCAATCTCCATGATGGTTACATCCAGTGTGCCGCCGCCCAGGTCGAAGACCATGATCTTATGTTCGCCCACCTTGTCCAGACCGAAGGCGAGAGCCGCTGCCGTTGGTTCGTTAATGATTCTGACAACCTCAAGGCCGGCGATGGTGCCTGCATCCTTGGTTGCCTGCCTCTGATTGTCGTTGAAGTAAGCGGGAACAGTTATTACTGCTTTGTCCACTGTGTCGGCCAGATAAGTCTCGGCATCCGTCTTGATCTTGCGCAAAATTTGTGCGGATACCTCTTCGGGCGTGTACTCTTTTCCGTAAACCCTGACTTTGTAATCCGTGCCCATCTTGCGCTTGATGCCGGTGATGGTTCCTTCCGGATTGGTGACCGACTGTCTCTTGGCAGGCTCGCCTACCAATACCTGTCCCTCTTTGGTGTAAGCTATGTAAGAGGGGAATGCCTTTCCGCCGATGCTGGTTCCTTCTGCACTGGGAATAATTGTGGGACGACCGCCAACAAGGACTGCTGCTGCCGAGTTGCTTGTTCCGAGGTCAATGCCGATAATCTTTGACAAGATCTCATCTCCTGAAATTGAAAGTTATCAATACTTCGTAAATATTTATACTTATCATCATCGCTTTGCCACTGCCACTTTGCAGAAGCGAATCACATGGGAATTGAAGAGATATCCCTTCTGAACCACTTCTGCCACGGTGTCCTCATCCAGCTCTTTCGATTTTACTTGAAACAGAGCTTCATGCCGGTAGGGATCGAACTTCTTGCCGACCTCATCCATGGGCACCAAGCCTTCCGTTTTCAGTATGTCGAGGAGCTGCGAATAGAGCACCTTTGCACCCTCATCATGTTTCGCCGCCTGCTCCAGGCTGTCGAGAGCCGGCAGGAGCTTGCAGATGAGCTTCTCCGAGGCGTATTTTACATTTTCGTCTTTCTCCCGGGCCGATCTCTTGATCACGTTGTCCAGATCCGCCCGGCACCGCTTCAGCAGATCCAATCGCTCCTCTGCCAGGCTTTGAGCTTTCGAGAGCTGGGCCGATAAGTCATCAGGACTCATCTCTGCTGCTGCTCCCACGGGCCCCTGGCCTTCTTCAGATATCACATCTGCATCTTCAGCCATAAGCTTCACCGGTGTGTAGTATTTTTAGAAATTATTGGGAAGGATTTGGCCGGCAGAATCTGCCGGCGTCCCGAATTTTTTCAGTAGTGAGGCATCGGCATCTGCGGCATGGTGTAATCATGCGGGCTCTGGCCGGGTTTGGGTGCCATCTCTTCCCTCTTGGCGGCGATGACATCATCGACACGAAGGACCATGGTGGCGGCCTCGGCTGCAGATTTGATGGCCTGAGTTTTTACCTTGAGCGGCTCAACGACGCCCATAGCCAGCATATCTGCGGGCTCACCGGTGTCGATGTTCAGCCCAAAGATCAAGCCCTGGCCGTGCTTGGCCCGCAGGCCAGCTAATGAGTCCACAGGATCAAAGCCTGCATTGGTGGCCAGGATCGATGGAATAGACTCGACTGCCTCGGCAAAGGCTCGAATGGCCAGTTGCTCTCGCCCTTCCAGGGTGGAAGCAAACTGTCTCAGTTTCTCGGCCACGTGAATCTCGGGTGCGCCGCCGCCGGGAACTATCTTGCCGGAGCGGATGACATCCAAAACCACGTTGAGCGAATCATCCAACGCGCGCTCCATCTCTTCCAGGAACTGCTCAGATACGCCGTGCAGAACAATGGAGACCGCCTTGGCCTTCTTGCAGCCTTCCACGAAGATCATCTGCTTGTCCTTGCCGACCTTTCGCTCCTCGACGATCTCGGCAGAGCCGAGGTCCTGGGGCATAACCTGCATAACGTCCCCCACGAGCCTTGCGCCTGTGGCCAGGGCCAGCATCTTCAGATCCTCTCTCTTGACCCGGCGGACGGCCAGGATGCCTTTCTGGGATAGATAATTTTGTGCCGTGACGCCGATGCCCTTCTCGCAGAATATCACATTGGCTCCGGCTTTGACGACTGCATCCACCTGAGCTTTGATGATCTTCTCCTCGCCTTCCTTGAAAGATGCGAGATTCTTAGCTTCGGTGATAGTGATCTTGGCGTCCGTCTCCAGCTTCTTCAGCTCCAGGGTTCCTTCCAGGAGCAGGATCTTGGCGTCCTTGACCATCTTCGGCATCTCCGAGCTGGTTCTCTCCTTCTCGACTACGATGCCGTAGTTGATGACCGAGTCCTCGATTTTGCCGCCCGGAATCTGGACTATCTTGACGTAGTCGTCGATGCCCTTTCCAGGTGAGCCGGAAACGGCCAGCGCTGCATCCACGGAGATCTGGGCCAGCTTGTCCATAGCTATCTCGATGCCCTTTCCTCGCATGGCGGTCTGGGCGATCTTCAAAAGCGTCTTCTGGTCGCCCGAGACGTCGATTGCCATCTCTTCCAATACTTTCTGGGCTCTGGCCTGGGCCTGCTTGTATCCTGAAACGATCACCGTGGGGTGAACGTTCTGATCGAGGAGTGCTTCCGCTTTCTCCAGCAGCTCTCCGGCGATGATCACGGCGGTGGTTGTGCCGTCTCCGATCTCGTCGTCCTGAGCCCTGGCCACCTCGACGATCATCTTGGCCACAGGGTGTTCGATATCCATCTCTCGCAGGATGGTAGCGCCGTCATTGGTGATGGTGGCATCGCCGCTGCCGTCGATGAGCATCTTGTCCATTCCTTTTGGTCCAAGAGTGGCCCTTACAGCCTCAGCTACCGCCTTCGCCGCCATGATGTTCTTGCGCTGCGCATCCTTGCCTGTTTCCCGCTTACTTCCTTCTTTGAGTATTATTATTGGTACGCCGCTCAGACCTGCCAAAACCAAGTCCTCCCCGACTTTTTTCTTTACTACCAGTTTGAAGTTCTATATAAAACTTTTGTGCGAGGGCAATGCAAATCAAACGGTTTATTTGTATGCAGCCCCACATATATATAGTCTATATAGGAAGAACTATATAGTCGCTGGGATCACAGAGCTGGATGCTGAATACCAGTCAGATTGAGGCAAGAAATCTTCACGCATCGAACCGATGATTGGGGATCATGAAATTGCAGCCAATCTTCCTGTAGTTTCCAGCTCATATTCCCTCCAATAATCATCTGGAGCTGCAATTGTCTCATAAAGCAACCAGATAACCAAACAGATAGCCAAACAACCAGATAACCAAAGAAAAAGGGATCTATGGTGACCTCTAAGATCATCTCTAATAATCTAAACCTATGGTATGGGGAAAAACATGCCCTCAAAAACATATCTATGGAGATTCCCGAGAAAAAGATCACTGCGCTCATCGGCCCGTCAGGCTGCGGAAAATCCACATTTATACGCTGCCTGAACAGGATGAACGACCTCGTGGCAAGTGCCAGGGTCGAGGGCGAGGTTCTTTATGACGGCACTAATATTTATGGGGAAGATGTGGATGTTGTCGAGCTGCGCAAGAAGATCGGCATGGTCTTTCAAAAGCCAAATCCTTTTCCCATGTCCATCTTCGACAACGTAGCCTACGGACCGAGGATACACGGGATGAAGAACGTCGATAAGGTTGTGGAGACCAGCCTGAAGGATGCCGCGCTCTGGGAAGAGGTGAGCGAGAGGCTGGACCAGCCGGCCCTGGGGCTCTCGGGCGGGCAGCAGCAGAGGCTGTGCATCGCCAGCACCATGGCCATGAAGCCCGATGTGATTTTATTTGATGAGCCCTGTAGCGCACTGGACCCCATATCCACAGGCAAGATCGAGAGCCTTATGGAGAGCCTGAAGAATGATTACACCCAGGTGATAGTAACCCATAACATGCAGCAGGCGGCCAGGGTCTCGTACTGCACTGCATATTTCTTGCTTGGCGAATTGATCGAGGTAGGGGAGACGAAACATATCTTCGAGAATCCGAAGATGAAGAGCACTGAAGATTACATCACGGGAAGATTCGGATGATGTTCGTGGAGGGGGATGGAAGATGAGCCCGTACAGGGAGCGGTATCATAAAAAGCTGGACGATCTGGTGAATCTGACGGAGGAATTGGCCAATCAGGTGAACTTTGCCATTGAAAAAGCGTCCACCTCTTTGCAGGAGGCGGATGTGGAACTGGCCAAAGAGGTCATCAAACAGGACCAGAACATGGACGACATGAGCCAGAAGATCGAGAATCTGTGCATGGAGCTTTTGGCATTGCAGCAGCCTATGGCCAAGGATCTGAGGAGAGTCATCGGCATTCTCAAGATTGCCATCGATCTGGAAAGGATCGGCGACCTGGCAGTGGATGTAGCCAGGGTTACGACGCAGTCCAAAGACAAGATCCACATAACCAAGCTGGAATACATTCCGCGCATGGCTGAGATCAACCGCAAGATGCTGACCCAGACCATGGAAGCTCTGCAAAACGGCGATGCCGATCTGGCACGCCAGGTCACCAAGTGGGACTACGAGATCGATGGGCTCTATGTCAAAGCCAGGGATAAAATCTTAAAATTAATAATTGAAAAACCTGATGTGATCAACGAGGCCACGGCGCTCATCGTGGTGAACCGGCACATGGAGCGCATTGGAGATCATATCGGCAATATTTGCGAGGCCAGCGTCTACATGGTGGAAGCGAAGAGAGAGCATCTCAACTAAAAAACGTCAGTATCAGAGAGAACATTTCAACCAAAGGTG
>RPOO01000229.1 GCA_003857025.1 Methanothrix sp. | reverse complement strand
TCCAGCCGCGCCCGGTCCTCGCTCTTCTGCGCTCCGGCCTGCCAGATGTGCTTGCCTAAAACGCGCTTGGCGGAGTCGTGCACCAGGTGCGTGGCCGTGTGGTGGCGCGCGTGCGCAAGCCTGCGGCGCATGTCCACCTTTCCGGTGACGCGGTCGCCCTTCTGCAAACCGTCGATCTTCTCAAGCTTGTGCAAGACCACGTCGCCGGACTTCTGCACATCCAAGACCACGAAGACCAAACCCGCCTTCTCAAGCGTGCCGTGATCGGCCGGCTGGCCGCCGCCTTCGGGATAAAGGAGGGTCCGGTCCAGTATCACGGAGCCGTCCACAGTGTCCAGCACCTCGGCCTCGAAAACCCCGTCAAAGGGATGCTCGTAGAACATCAGCTCCGTCTTGCCGGGGATGACAATCTTTGGCGCTCCATCTTCCTCGGCCTTGATGTGCTTTTTCGCTACGAGCGAATAGAAGTTGTCCGGCAGCTCGACCGTCGCGCCCACCTCTTCTGCAGACTCGCGAGCGATCTCGGGCGGGATGCCGTGCGTGTCGTAAAGGGAGATCATCTCCTTGAGAGGAATGGCCTGGTTCTTCTTGCGGTAACTCTCAGCAGTCTTCTTCACCAGACGCTTGCCCTTCTCCAATGTCTCGCCGTACTTCTGCTCCTCTTGTTCGAGGATCTCCTTGATGGTGACGAACTTCTCCTGCCAGTCGGAATAATCCAGCCGCGTGATCTGCATCTGCACCAATTCCTCCAGCGGCAGACTGAGGCCCAGCTCTTTCATCAGGCGCAGAGTCCTGCGGATGACGAGCCTGGCCAGGTATCCGGCCTTAACATTGGAGGGAATGATGCCGTCGCCCAGCATGTAAGCGAGACACCTCGTGTGGTCGACCACAGCGTAGATGCGCTCCATAGGCTCGATGGTCTTTTCCAGCTTCTCCGGGCTGACGCCGACCCTTTTGGCGATCATGGCGCGTAGATCCTTCATGCTGTACTCGTCCAGATCCACCATGCCCGCTAGCCGGGCGTTCTGGGCGAAGATCTCAGCGTACTCTGGATCGTTCAGGTTGTGCTCCACGCCAGCCAGATCGGCCACCTTGCGGACCAGGTCGGGGAAGATGGCATCGTAGATGGTGGGGCTGCCCTTGGAGGCCCAGACGAACCTCTCCAGGCCGTAGCCGGTGTCCACGATGTAGTTGTTCATCTTCTCGTAGTGCTCGCCCTTGATCTCGACCGAGCCGCCCGGCACAGCCTTCAGGTCCATGAAGACAAGTGTGGCCAGCTCAAGGCCACCGATCATGACCTCAACGCTCGGACCGGCATTGCCTCCGCCCGCCCAGGGGTTCTCCTTGTAGGTCACGGCCAGGGGGTCCATGCCGAGGCCGACGAGCAATTCGTCGCACAGCTGCACCGTCCGGTCCTTCCAGTAGTACTCTTTCTCGCGAGTATTGAAGACGTGGTGCGCCATCATCTCGAAGGTGGTGAGATGGCGCCCGCTCCGGCCTACGGAATCCAGGTCGTCCAGCCGGATGCAGGGCTGGCTCACCGTCAGAGGATTCGCGGGCGGGGGCACAAGGCCAGCGGTCACAAAAGGCTGGAAGTCGGCAATGGATGCAATGGTCAGGTAAATGTCGTCCCGCCAGCGGGCCACCACCGGATATCTCTTGATGCGCGTGTGGCCTCGTGATTGGAAGAAGTTGAGGTAGTGCTCGCGCATCTCATCCAGGCTGTGCTCGCGCTTGAATATGGGCGAGCCGATGAACGTGTAGGGATCGCAGGGCGGGTCCCCGCAGGTCTTCCTGGCTCCATCTCTGGTCCAGAAGAATTTGCCGCATTTCTCGCACTTCTTGCGCTGGAATCCCTCATCCACGAAGAAGTCCAATCGATACTCATCCTCGGAGAACATATTTGATCAGCTTCGTTTGGCCGAGATGGAATAGGAATGCTAAAAGGCTTTCTCAAGAATGAATCAGAAAAGCTGTTCCGATCGAGACAACGTCTAAAAGGCCGCCCAGGACGAATTGCTGCCCTGCAGATAAGAAATAAAAATGTTTTTTTGGGCTGATTTTCGCAGATATCTCTAGATGCGACCAGCCCTCGCCGCCTTCCGCCAGACCTCTTCCGAGTTGTCCATGGACTCGATCTGATCATGGATGTCGACGCGGTGCTGGACCTCGGCGGCGCGTATCTTATTCTCCATGGAAAGACGCATCATCTCCCTTCCTTCCTCTCTCAGGGTCTCCGCCTCTTGCCACAGCTGCTCCGCCAGCTCGGGATCACTGGGGCGGCAGTCCACCGACTCCGCTCGCAGCTCACCTTCTCTATGCAGGGCTAATTCATACTCTTCCCGCAGGCGTTTGGACTCGGCAAGCAGTTCTGCTACCTCTTGGCTCATATCCTCGGCGGTTCTCGCAACCAGATCCTTCTCAGAAAACATCTCATGCCTCCAGCATCTTCAGGAAGATTTGGTGAAATCGTGTATCATCGGTGAGTTCAGGGTGAAACGCCAGCGCCAGCAGATTCTTCTGGCGCGCGGCAACTATGGCCTCGCCAACCCTCGCCATCACCTGCACGCCAGCCCCCGCCATAGCTATGGCCGGAGCGCGAATGAAGATCGCCCGATAGGGCTTCTCGAAACCATCCACCTGCAAATCTGCCTCGAAGGACTCCCTCTGCGGACCGAAGGCGTTGCGGTCGATCTTGATGTCCATGAGCCCCAGCGGCTTTACTTTAGCATCGCCGCCGATGTCTTTGGAGACGAGAACCAATCCGGCACAGGTGGCGAGAATGGGCACACCCGCCTTCGCTGCTGCCTTCAACTCCTCCGTCATTCCGGAGTTCGCCAACTGGCGGCTGATGGTGGTGCTCTCCCCGCCGGGCAGCACCAGGCCCGAGCAGCTTGGTATCAGCCCGGCCTTGGGAATCTCGATCACCTCGCCCTTGCCCTGCAGGGCTCTTTGCATGGCCAGGACATGCTCCGAGACATCTCCTTGCAGAGCGATGACCCCGATCCTCGCCACTTACCAGCCCCTCGTCTGCAAAGCTTCCGCCGCAGGAATGCTGGCCGCATCCAACCCCTTCATGGCTGCGCCCAGGCCCTTGGATACCTCGGCGAGAAGCTTGGGGTCGTCATAGTGGTGCACGGCCTGCACAATGGCGTTGGCCATAGCCGCAGGAGTCTCGGACTTGAAGATTCCCGAGCCCACGAAGACGCCGTCGGCACCTAGCTGCATCATCAGAGCGGCATCGGCAGGCGTTGCCACGCCACCGGCAGCAAAATTGACCACCGGAATACGCTGAATGCGGGCGCATTCCCGAACCAGATCCAGGTCCGCCTCAATCTCGCGCGCCACCTGCATGAGCTGCAGGTCGTCCATGCCCTTCAGGCTCCTGATCTGGCCCTGAATCATCCTCATGTGCAGCACGGCCTGGCTCACGTCCCCTGTTCCCGCCTCTCCCTTGGTCCGGATCATGGCTGCGCCTTCCTTGATGCGCCGGCAGGCCTCACCCAGGTTGCGAGCACCGCAGACGAAGGGGATGGTGAACTTGGTCTTTTCGATGTGGAACTCGTCCGCCGGAGTCAGCACTTCCGACTCATCCACCATGTCGACGCCCAGGGCTTCCAGAATCTGAGCCTCGACAAAGTGGCCAATCCTGGCCTTGGCCATGACGGGAATCGTCACGGCATCGATGATAGCTTCAATGATAGCGGGATCGGCCATCCTGGCCACGCCGCCCATCTTCCTGATATCCGCAGGCACTGCATGCAGGGCCATAACGGCCACCGCACCGGCCTCTTCAGCGATGATCGCCTGGTCAGGAGTTGTGACGTCCATGATGACGCCACCCTTTTGCATCTTTGCGAAACCGCGCTTTAGCAGTTCCGTACCAAACCGA
This sequence comes from Methanothrix sp., assembly GCA_003857025.1. Lineage (GTDB taxonomy): Archaea > Halobacteriota > Methanosarcinia > Methanotrichales > Methanotrichaceae > Methanothrix. The sequence goes on along the minus strand of RPOO01000229.1, from coordinate 1,028 downwards.
AGATTTTCCAGCTCCATGAATTGCCCCGAACGTTCTTAAGTGCGAGCCTAACGCGACGAGAATAAATAAACTTTGCCCCGGCGGAAGCGGAAAAAGGTATATGAAAAAGTATGAACGAAAACGCGGGAAAACGCATTGGATAACAAATTAAATAAGTGATGGGATAAAAAAAAGACGCGGCAAAAAGAGGTAGGGCGACGCCCTCAAAGCCGCCCACTGCCATCAAGCTATGACATATAGTTTTCGTAGATGTAGATATCCTTGTCTCCGCTGCGATCATCCGTCCAGACGATTCTCCCCGTGCGGATGCGCGGCTGGGTCTGGTTGCCGGCATCAGTGCAGATGGGCTTCTCCTTTTGCACACTCCGGTCATAGACGTAAACATCCCAGTTGCCGCTGCGTTTGTCCTGCCAGACTATGACGCCGTTCTCGACATCCGGATTGGTCTGATCGGCCTTATTCTTGGTTATCTGCATCTCCTTGCTGGTATTGAGGTCATAGGCATAGATATCCCAGTTGCCGTTCCGGTTATCCTGCCAGACGATCGTCTTGCCGTCCGTCGATGGATTGATCTTCTCGCCGGGCCCGCTGGTGAGCTGGGCAGGATCTTTGTTTTGATTCCAGGTCCAGATATCCATGTTGCCGTTCTTGTTGTCCTGGTAGACAACGATGTTTCCGCCAGTGCGTGCATTTGTGCCGCTGGGCGGGATAGATGGCGCGCTCTCCGTGCCGAAGAGCAGTTTTTTATAGACTCTCCAGCCGAAGCTGGCTACCGGTTTATCCAGATAGGAGAGGTAATTTTCACCCAACGAGATGGGTGCAGGTGCGGCCAGCCCGTAAACCAGTTCAGTGCGGTTGTCGATGGACACATCAAAGGTCCTGATGCACCAGTAGTCCTCGATATTGTACTGATTCAGCGGATTTCTGGCCATCCAGCTGATCACATTTCCATTGATATCCGGATACATATCCTCATAGGGGCTGGCGGCCAAGGGCAGCTCGATCTCCTGAGTCAGGCTGTAGACATA
>RPOO01000228.1 GCA_003857025.1 Methanothrix sp. | reverse complement strand
GAGCGAGGACCGGGCGAGGCTCGACATCTCCCACTACAAGCGCATTGCTGACAGAGAGCTGAAGGCCATCGAGATGGAGGCCAACCGCCGCGTGATGGAGGTCGTTCCAGTGGACACCCAAATCCTGCCCCGCACAGAGGCAGAGAAGCTCTTCGGCTTCGAATTGTATCAGGGCGGAGTGCCGCCGGGCAAGTGGATTCGCGTGGTGCGCGTGGGCTCGGATATCGAGGCCTGCGCGGGAACGCACGTCACCAACACCGGCATGATCGGAGCCATCAAGATCCTGCGCACGGAGCGCATTCAGGACGGCGTGGAGAGGATCGAGTTTGCCGCAGGCGAGGCTGCCGTGCGGGCTGTGCAGGAGCGCGACGACATCCTGGGCGAGGCATCGGACGTGCTGCGCGTCCCGGCTGAGCAGCTTCCCAAAACGGCGGGGCGCTTCTTCGAGGAGTGGAAGGGCCAGCAAAAGGAGATCGAGCGGCTTAAGGAAGATCTGGCCAAGGCCAGGCTCAAGACCCTTACCTCCGAGGCGCTGGAGATCGACGGCCTCAAGGTGGTCGTGCAGAGGATGGGCAGCGCGGATATCGATGAGCTGCTGAAAGCGGCATCGCTCCTGGCGGAGCAGGACTATGTGGCATTGCTTGGCAGCGAGACCGGAAAGCTCGTGGCGGCTGTGGGCAAGTCGGGCCTGGAAAAAGGCGTCAAGGCTGGGTCCATCATCAAGGCTGCGGCGAAGGCACTAGGTGGCGGCGGCGGCGGCAAGCCGGACCTGGCGCAGGGCGGCGGGCCGAACGTGGGCCAGCTCGATGCGGCGCTCGCGGCGGGAAAAGAGGCGATGAAGGTAGGGGTTTGAAGCCTTTTTCTTTTCTTTTTTTGTCTTGTCCCTATATTTATATCAAAAGAGCGTCAACTGAGTCCTTGTGAATAATGAAGATCTGCTAGAACGTATAACCATAAATCCAAAAGTAATGGTTGGCAAGCCCGTCATCCGAGGCACAAGACTTACGGTGGAATATATCCTTGGACTTCTCGCTCACGGCACTGTCATGGAGGATATCCTGCAAGAGTATCCCTGCCTGGAAAAGGACGACATTTATGCCTGTCGCCTATTCGCGTCCAAGACTCTTGAGGATGCGTCTTTTGTTCCCCTGAAGGCAGAGGCCAGCTAAAATTCGCTTCTCAAGAAAAAACGATGCTGTTAGATTAATCAAGTGACAAATGAGGGTCTTATAATTCTTCTGCCAGCTTCAGTGCAGCCTCTCGCGTCTGTTCTGCGAGGCGAAAGCCCCGATCTTGAAGCCTATCAAGAGAAGGCTTAATCGCTGTCAAGTGGCCTGCACGTTTAGCATCCAAAAGTAATCCCAGTGTGCCTTTAATTGGTATTCCTTTTGCAGCGGCCACGCGGCGTGCCAGAGCATCATCCAGAAGTGCAACGCTTCCGGGCATTTCCAGAGCCAGCATTAGTACCTGGGATTCGCCTGCGCAATGCCTGCATCCAATTCAATCAAAACCGCAGGTGGAACGATAATCGATCCGGCAAGGGCAGGAAGAATGCTCAGTTGACCTATCTGATGCAAGTACTGCAATGGCGATGTATTGCAGATAACTTTATGCAAGAGCCGCCTCCGCCTTTAGGTCCTCTTCTGTCAGGCGGAAGGTATCAACGCCATAAGCTGCCAGCCTCGCGAGAAAGAGTGTTCGAGGTATTCCTGCCAGTCTGGCTGCCGCTCCCGATGATAGTTTTCCCAGTTCAAAGAGCTTCACTGCGGCTGCTAACCTTAGCTCCTTTCCCAATTCTTCTGGGGACATCTTCAGGGCCAGCAAAGCGTCATCTGGTACTTGCAGGACTATCTCGCTCATTTGCACTAATGTTGTGCCGGTTGTTATGTATATCTTTGCATCTCACGCGTCAGCTCTGAAGACCATCGGTGCAAGCGTGGCGAAATAGACGGCTCTCACAACTGATTATTCAAATAAATCAATGAAAAAAGTTTAAGCTTAAAAGAGGATGACCCTTGCCAGATCATCCTTTAATCGCTTTTGCAATCAGCGGCGCAACCGAGACCGTGCTCACGCCCTTGTCCAGCGTGTCGCAGGCCAGTACCGCCTCAACTCCGGAGCGGTAGAGCTTCAGCACCGCAGATCCGGTCAGCACGGGATGCACAGCCGCCAAATAGACCTTCCTTGCACCCTGCTGGCGCAGGAGCGTGATGGCCGTGGCCATGGTCCCGCCCGTGGCGATCATGTCGTCGAAGATGACCACATCCCGGCCAATGACCTCGATCTCCTTGGGGGCCATGGAGACTTCCGTGCCGGAGAGCCTGGTCTTCTGCAGATAGTCGCAGGCTGCATCCAAACATGATGCAGCAGTCTTGGCCATGGCCACTGCGCCTTTATCCGGCGAGATGACAACCGGGTCGTGCAGCTTCATGCTGCCGATCCGCTCCGCCAACAGGGGAGTCGCATCCAGGTTCTTGGTTTCGCACTGGAAATGCGACATAATGGACGGAGCATGGATGTTCACCAGGAAGACGCGCCCGTTCTTCAGGAAGGGATTGAGCGCCGTCGCCACCGCTCGGGCGGTCATGGGCTCGCCTGGCTTGAAGATCTTGTCCTGCCGGGCATAGCCGAAGTAGGGAATGACCAGCGAGATCTTCTTGCCCTGGCAGACGTCCAGGAGCTGCAAGAGAAAAACGAGATCCTGGTCAGTGGGCGTGGATTGGATTATCACTATCTCATCGTCCAGGGGCGTCACCACTTGGGTGTAGGACTCGCCGTCGGGAAACGTCTTGTAATCGCAAAGTGCTAACTCTTGCCCTAAAATGGCCGCCACTCTGCCAGCCAGAAGCTGGGAGGCAGGCCCTCCGATAATCATTAAAATCCTCCTATTGAATTATCTAGAATTATCTAACTGCCGACAACTTTCATCGTGAACTTTACGGTAGGCGTGACAATGCCTCCCACCGCGCGAACATCCGTGCCTACTTCAATTCCCTTGAGCAGTTCGAAGACATTTCCTGCCAGCATCAGAGATCGGATGGGCTTGGCCGCCTCGCCCGGCGCGACAAAGAAGCAGTTTCTTGCTTCTACGGAAAAGTCACCGGATATGGGGTTTGCGGTATGCGCGCCGATGAGACCGTTTACCAAATAGCCTTTCGTCTCGGCCAGGAGATCGCGGGCATCCGGCGAGCTTATTATCATGTTTCGTATGCCCACGCTTGGGACATCCGAATATCCGGCGCGATCGGCGTTGCCCGTAGATTGAACTCCGTCTTTGCCTGCCGTGTAGCTGTCGTAGAGGAATCCCTTCAAGACTCCGTCTTCAATCAGGATGTTCTTCTGGGACGGCACGCCCTCGGCGTCAAAGGCCGATGAATCGAGGCCGCCTGCCAGCAGGCCGTCGTCCACGATCCTCAAGCTCTCCGAGGCTATCTGTTCGCCCACGCGGCCCAACAGGACAGACCGGCCCTTCTGCACGCTATCCGCGCAAACGGCAGGCAATAGCGTGGCCTCCAGCAGCTCGGCAACCGCCATGGGTTTGAGAAGCACATCGAACGTCCCGCTCTCCGCCTTCACTCCGCCTAAAGACGCCTTGGCCATCTCTGCTGCAATCCTGCCCACATCCTCAAGAGAAGATTTTAGAACTCGAGAATTATGAAATTCGCTGCCCGTGGCCACATCCTGTTCGGTCTTTCCGGCGATCGTCTCCATAGACGCCTGCATCAGGGTTGAGGTCTCTTGGAGTTCAATTCCTTGCGAGTTTACCACAAAATCGGTGCCAAAGACGCAGCCCACGCCTCCGTTAACCGGCTCTGCTTCCCTGACCTCGGAGCAGCCTGCGATCATGCTGGCCGCCAGATCGACACACTCCTCCGGCCCGATACGCTCCAGCCGCGCATCATAGATGCCTTCGGGCGTCGCGACCTTTCGGGGATGCGGAAGGGAGCGCCAGGATTCATCCGGCCCTCGTGCTCGAGCGGACCTGACTGCAGATATTGCCACCGATTTCAGAGCGGACACGTCGCTGGTGCTGGAAAATCCGACTGCGCCCTTCACAACGGCGCGCAGACCAAGACCTGCATGAAAGCTCTCGCTGGCCAGCTCTATTACATTCTTACGCAAATCTATGTCAACGGACTGGCCATAGATACCAAAAACCTCTGCCTCCTCTGCGCCTTCCTTCTCCGCTAGGGCGAGGAGCCGGTGGGCGTGTTCGATGAGGCTGTTTGATCTATCCGATGTATCTGAGGTCTTCATCCCCGCCTGCCTCGTAGGGTGCCTGGGCGCGTTCCATCTCTTGGAGCTTGCCGATGATCTTCTCCATCTCTTTGGCTCGCTCTTCCAGGGCCTGCATGCTAACTTCTATTCCCAGGATGCGAGACAGGATCCTCAAGACCTCTTGTGCTGCCTTGGGATCGACGAGATAGCCGCTGGTAACTCCCATCAGGCAGATGGCGTCAATACCCCGCAGAGCACCAAGGCCGAGCAGCAGTCCGGAGACGCCGATGATTCCTCCGCCCGGCTCGTTCTCGTGGAAGACGACCTCTTGCTGTTTCATCTCTTCCACCAGCTCGATCCTGGTTGCGGCTCCCATCACCGTTGGTTTGTCCACAAACTGGCCGGTGCCGTAGCCGCCCAGGGCGTAGATGCGCGACACTTTAAAGCTCTCTGCGATATCGAGAAATATGCCGGCGAGTTCATAGTGTCCCTCGTTGGTGGCGCTCTGGTAGTCGCCGATCAGGATTAGCAGATCCGGCTCGTTCTCTTTGCCGTGATAGGCATAGATCTCGTTTCGAACCTGCCTGATGGTGCCGTACTCTTTAACCATGAACTGTTGCGGAAAATGAGGCGAATATATCTCGCTGATCTTCTCGGCATGCAGCTCTCTCACCATGTGTTCGGCCACCAGCTTTCCCACGTG
>RPOO01000227.1 GCA_003857025.1 Methanothrix sp. | reverse complement strand
CGCCAGCCGGTTGGTAGTCTTCTGCCTGATCATAGCCGCTGCTGCAAATCCCTATTTCGTGCAGACCCACACCACTCAGTCGGAGAGGCCGAGCATAATCGTACTGGATGATAAGACCGGACCCATGCAAGTCTTTGATCCGGATGTCGCGGCGCGCGTAGCGGACAATGCCAAAGCCCAGGTGCGCTCCTTCACTGGAGACTCGACTCCCTTGGGTGACAGGATCATTCAGTATGCCCTTCCCGGCAATAGTCTTGTGCTGGTCTCGGACGGCTACAGCAACAGCGGTCGGTCACTCGCCGATGCCCTGGCCCTGGCCAAGGCCTCGAATACGACAACCTTTGCCATCTCCCTCACGCCGGTGAACGACGACTCCAGCGTCGAGATCTCAGGAACTAACACTGCGGTCCTGGGTGGAGACTTTCCCTTCACAGTGATTGTGCGATCTGCCAGACGCTATCAGGGGCCGCTTTCCGTCTTCGCGGACGAAAAGCTCATCTACAGCGATAACCTGGACGCCAACGGCAGCACATCCATCAAGATCTCCCATGCCTTCCTGGAGACGGGAAACCACATCCTGCGCGCGACGATCGCCGCGGATTTGCAGCCCGTGAACAACAACTACCAGAAAGCAGTTTACGTTGTTCCCAAGCCCGAGGTCTTGCTCGTTTCAGAGAGCAATTCGCCTCTGGCCACTGACCTGACAAATCTTTACAAACTCACGCTTGTTCCCGATCTGCCTGCCGATCTGACGAGCTTCAAGGCCATTGTGCTCGATGACCAGAAGTACGATCGCAAGCTTGATGCCCTGGAGAACTATGTGCGCGACGGAGGCGGGCTGGTAGTAGTGGGCGGCCAGGATTCCTACGACTTAGATTACTATCGCAACTCGAGCCTTGAGAAGTTCCTGCCCGTTGTCTCCTCGCCCAGCAGCTTCGAAGGCGGAAAGACCGTAGTCCTGGTGCTCGATATATCCTTCAGCCTGCTTTCCACGCGCACCAAAGACGGCACGCCGCTCCTGGATTACGAGAAGGCCCTGGCGATAGAGCTGCTCAAGTCTCCGGACTTCCAGGACTACAAGGTTGGCTTGATCGTCTTCGGCACCAAAGCCTATGATGTCCTGGACCCGATTCCTCTTTCCCGGGGCAGAAGCGTTCTGTCGGAGAGGATCACCGCCCTTTCTCCCACCGGCACGGAGAACAGCTATCTGGATAACGGCCTGCAGTTGGCCTGGGATATGCTCAACGTCAGCGGCGGCAAGGGCGAGCTGATGGTGCTATCCGACGGCAACCTCTGGAACTACGAGGATGTGCTCAAGCACTCTGCCGTCATTCTCAAACAGATGAACACCACTACCAGGCTGATTCAGGTGCAGGCGATTCCTGGAAAGACCGGCAACCTCGCTGATCTGGCCGGCCAGACCGGCGTCGAGTTTGCGTCATTCGTCTATCCCGATTCGATTACGACTAAGGTTGCCCAGCCGACGGAAGAAAAACCCGCCGAGGAGCAGCCGCTCACCGGATATCCGATAGCAGTGGTCAACACGAACCACTACATCACTTCCGACCTGGAGCTGAACGCCACCATCACCGGCTTCAACGACGTGACGCCGAAGACGGGCAGCCAGCGTCTGGTGGCCATGACCGATGGTAAGCCCGTTCTGACCACGTGGCGCTATGGCCTGGGCAGAGTGGCGGCTTTCTCCACGGACGACGGCAGTGCCTGGGCGGGAAGGCTGTATGAGAAGCCGACATCTCAGCTGATATCGGCAATGGTCAATTGGGCGGTGGGAGACCCGCGCTCCGAGACCGATCGCGTGGAAGCGGAGGATGGCTGGCAGGGAACCCCATTGAAAATTACTATCACCGGCAGCGCTCGACCGGATATCCCCGGAGCCGATGTGGAGAAGGTGGGCGATAACCGTTACACTGCTGCCATCACGCCCAACGGCACCGGCATTTACTACGTAGGTCCGGTGGGCGTGGCGGTCAATTATCCGTTGGAGTACCGGGATCTCGGCTTCAATCCTGATCTCTCCAAGCAGGTCATGGCCAGCGGTGGAAAGGTCTTCACGGAAGAAGAGGCCAAACACAGCCTGATTGCGGAAGCAGGAAGGCTCAGCCAGAGGACCGTGCAGGAGAGAGTGTCTCGAAGAGACCTGTTGCTTCTCCTCGCCCTAGTGATCTTCCTGGCAGAAGTGATGATGCGAAAATTTGGCGAATTAAGGCGTAGGCGAAGCGGTAAAGGTACAAAGTGACCTCAAGGGCTCACCATCAGATTAAAATAGCATAATCAGCTTTATTGATGGTATATTTGCGGAGGTAACTGCCACCAAATGAGTTCTCAAATGTGTACCGTCTGCGGCCTTCCCACGGAGCTTTGTATCTGCGAGGAGGTTGCCAAGGAGCAGCAAAGGATCGCGGTAAAAGTCCAGAAACGCAGGTACGGTAAAGAGGTGACAGTAATCCAGGGGATCGATCCCCATGAGATCGATCTGCAGGAGCTGTGCACACATCTTAAGTCCAAACTAGCCTGCGGCGGAACCGTGAAAGAGAGCCTGATCGAGCTGCAGGGCAACCATATTCATAGGATAAAAGAAATCTTGGTGAAGAAGGGATTCGGCGCAGATCAGATAAGCACTTAAAAAATAAATTTCCTAAATTCGCATGGATCTGCAGGCCAACCCTGAGCTTGCCTATTTTCTTTTGAATTGATTTGATCTTTGATTCTGCAGTAATATTTTAAGCGCGCGCCTTTGCCGGACAGTGACTTCCTCCCATCCCCTAAAGGAGATGGGTCTTCTCTCGCCCTGCACCCCTACGCTATAAATGTGCGGATAAGATGCTTACATGGGGTGTATAAAATATGCAGACACGAATTTACAGGCAAACGAAAAATAAAGTCCTGCAGGGCCAATAGCGCGCCCTGCCCCAACTATCCAGCTAGAATTACTATCCGAATCACGAAAATGTGAAAACCGCATGAAGCGGTTTAGTCGGTCTAGTATCTTCTGGGCGGCCTTGCGGGCTTATGCTTCTGGTAGCAATCGCTGCAATAAACCGGCCTGGAGCCATCGGGCTTGAAGGGAACCTGACATGTCTTTCCGCACTCTGCACAGGTGGCATCGTGCATCTCTCTTGGGCCTCTGTTGAAGCCGCCTCTGCTTCCGCTTCCGTATCTCTCCATTTAAATTCACTTACCTTTGGCATCGATTCCTGCGAATCGATCCTTGCTACAAACATCCCATCAAACTCAATTGAAGCGACGCTTATGCAGCCTTTTATAAAAGGGACAGCTATTTGATATACCTTTCGGTCCCAGGAAGCTCTCGCGCAGTAATCGTCATCCTGTGCAATATATATTAATTCAATCATCTCTTATTCAGGAAAAAGATTTAATATTAGTGATTAACTATACTTAAAAGGATTTGCGAGGATAACCGCGATGATAGGAATTAAAAATAAGCCCAAAAAGTCTGTGCTAAAAGCATCAAGATCGACGCGACTGCAATTCGTGCATGGCGTGCGAGGGCTTCTCTCTCTGAGCCTGATGCTTGCATTTGTCGTTTCAGGAGCCTTGGCCCCTGTTCATGCCGCACAATTGCCTCTTATGAATTCCAGCATCAATGAGTCCTCATCGCCGTTTCCGGTCTCTCCGCTGACCATAAACGACAGCAATATCGAGGCAATGATGTTGCTCTACTCGCCCCTCGTCATTGACTTTTGGGAGCCTAGATGTCTTCCCTGCGTGTTCATGAATGATACAATTGAGGCCACTGCCAAAGATATGAACGGCAAGGTCGCGTTCGGCATGCTCAATATTTACCTGAATCCCATTTCAATGGAGAAGTATAGCATCACGAGGACGCCGACGCTGATACTCTTTAAAAACGGCACTATCGTCTATAAATTCATCGGATATGTGGACAATTCGACGCTGGAAAATAGGATCTCATCTCATCTTTAGCCGTTGATTTATTATCTGCTAATCCGCTTTTTGGAAGGACGAAGAAGGATATCTGGAAGTGCTTTTAGGTCTTCTGGATATCCCTATTCTTGCCGTTCATCCTTTATACCGTCCGCCCACCAGCTCCCGAATCCGTTCTGCCGTCTTCGGGCCCACCAAATTCACCTTTTGCAGCTCTTCGGCGGACGCCGTTAAGACTTTCTCCACAGATCCGAAGTGGCGCAGCAGATTCCTGGCCGCCTTCGGCCCGACGCTGGGAATGGAGGAGACCAGGTATTCCTGCTGCTCCTCAAGCGTCCGGGCGGTCTTGTGGCCGTGCACCATTGGCTCCCGGCCTTCTCTTTGCTCGCGGGCGGCGAGTGCTGCGATAACGGATGCCGTATCCTGCTGATCTTCTGTGGGGATGATGGGGATACCATAGTCTACAGCCACCGAGGCCAGAGCGCCCTGAATGGATTTCGGACTCACTTGCCGCGTGTACAGATCCCTGCCTTCCAGGATCAGAATCGGTCGGTCGTAGGCATTTTTCAGGTCCGTGAGCTGCCGGAAAAGGTTTCTCTTTGGATCGATGATTGAAGAGACAAAATCCTGTGCAGTCTTGCGCTCGACGGCCACGCGATCGCTGATCACATAGTCGCCCACTTCCAGGTTCTTCAGCGTGACTGCCAATCCCCGGGCTTCCAGGATCTTGCCCATCTCCCGCTCTCGCGGGTCCACATAAACGGCTGCATCAACACAGGCGGCTGCAGCATGGTCGCTTGCCATGTCTTCGACCGGCTTTGCCGGGTCGCCTCCGAAAGCGTTTTCCGAGTTGCTTTCGCTTTCAGAAGCGTTTGCAGAGTCTGTGGATATGCTCTTCCCGCCGCTTTCCGCCACGTCCGTGATCTGGATCTGGCGGGGAGCGAATTCTTTGGCCAGAGATTGGCTGCTCAAGCCCCGCATCTGCTGCTGCATCGTCTTT
>RPOO01000226.1 GCA_003857025.1 Methanothrix sp. | reverse complement strand
CCCTGGTTCTGACGGTCCGCCGGGATGTAGGACATTCCCATTTCAATCAGCTCGCGGGTGGTGGCATGCGTCACATCTTTACCAAACATCGAGATCTTACCGGAGGTCGGTTTACGCAGCCCGCTGATGATCTCTGCTAATTCTCTTTGCCCGTTTTCATCCACCCCCGCTATTCCAACGATCTCACCCTTACACACATTTAATGAGATATTTTTGATGATGTTGCGAGCACGGTTGTGATGATCCACAAGATTAACCGCTTCGACCCGAAGAATTTCATCTCCATATCTCTCATCGCCCTTATGATATTCTCCTGAGACTTCCCTCCCCACCATCAATTTGGAGAGTTCTCGCGGTGTTGTCTCATTTTTATTCACAGTGGCAATCAATTTACCATCCCGCAGCACCGATATCCTGTCGCTTATCTGCATCACTTCATTTAACTTGTGAGAAATGAATATGATCGTGGTTCCTTTTTGTTTCAGGTCATTCAGCATGCTGAAGAGTTCCTGGCTTTCTTGAGGGGTAAGGATCGATGTCGGTTCATCCAGGATCATCAGTCGCACGCCCTTGTATAACGACTTCAGGATCTCGATCTTCTGCTGCATTCCCACGCTAATCTCTTCAACCAGCTGGTCCAGGTCGACAGTGATCCCGAACTTATCCGCGACCTTCAAGGTCTCCTTGCGGAAATATTCCTTTTCCATGTTTGGCGGTTTGGGTGATGCCTGGCCCAATATGATATTCTCAAGGACAGTGAAGTTTGGGATGAGCATGAAATGTTGATGGATCATGCCTATGCCGTGCGCTATCGCATTTTTGGGGCTGTTATGGCTGTAATTCTTACCTTCCAGGATAATCTCGCCGCTGTCCTGGTGATACAACCCGTACAAAATATTCATCAGCGTCGATTTTCCTGCCCCATTCTCACCCAGAAGTGCATGGATCTGCCCTTGATTAATATCCAGGTTGATATTGTCAAGAGCTACAACACCAGGGAAGAACTTACAAATATTTCGGAACGAAATGTATACCTCTTCTGGCATAACAGCATGACTCCATGTACTTATCTAAGACATCAAATAATAAAAAGTACCCATAAAAAAACTTATGGATACTTACCTTGAATCTTTGATATGGATATACTCAACGACACCATTACGTGTTGCTGCGGTAAACGGCTTTATTAGAGAATTATTAAACAACATAAACATTTCGTCTGGCGCTCTACAGGCTTCCATTCCTGGATTAATGAAATTCCAAAATGTCAATTCATAATCTCCCGCAGCAGAGGAAGATCTATCAACGATTCAAAAGGTTATACAGAATAAATGAAAATGGTGTTAACGCTGGTTTAATTATACTATCGAATTAATAAGTATGAGTAAAATTCTCATCTAAAAGTGTTAACTAAGAATGAACACTTAGGGCTGTACCTGAAAGGATTGGCATATCATTCGTAAGGACGCGGTATCAATAGAAAATTTCTTTCAGGAACTCTTCTCGAATTTCTCCAGCCTTGAATACACTGCCTGTTGCATAGTTCATAATCTCAAAAATCGCGACACCATGAATATCTTTGTCGGTTTTAAAGATATCCCTCTCGCCTTCTTCCAGCATTTTTGCAAATGAATAGCCGTAGCGTTTTGCGGAATTTGTCGGCAGCTTGTCAATCACAGCTTCAATCTCAGAATCCGCGCAGTCCACCACATAGCGGACGATACCTCCATATAATACGGCGACATTTACCCGCACCATTGCCCGAAATTCATCCTTCACGGGTGGTGCGATTGGGCAAGTCCCCATCCCGCTGATCACTTTCTTGATGTCAAATCCCTTCACATGCAGGCGCCAGATCGAAGTTTCAATTGTCCGCGAACACACGTTAATGCTGCCAGCCAGGCTTCCCGTCCTGACTGCCAGAAGATAAATGTTCTCAGGTGAGATCTTGCAGGTCGCAGCGACCTCATCGACGAATTCTTCATCCGGAAGGACATCAGCCTGGAGCCCAAAGACAGTTTCATGATGCGCATCCACATAGTCCCACACTTTTACTGCAAAGTCATTTTGGGCAATAGCACGAGCCGGGCCACATCCAAATGGCCTGATATAACCTGGAATATCTTTTGGCGTCATCGGCCAGCTAGAAAACTGTGACGAAAGGCAGGCGATCTGTGGTTGATCGATATATACATCGATAGACGGCAGGTCAATGCTCCCATACTGAAACCGGCCATAATCCACATGCCCTAACCCGGCAATGGTCGCGTCGATAAATAATTTCCCGGCCAACCATCCTCCAGGGGCATCCAACCCCATATCCACTACCGTTGCTCCGTTCTTTAATACCATCTTCTGGCAGTTCAATTGTTCAACATATGGGAGGATTTTTTCCTTCACGATCTTGACCGCATCCTGGTTAATACTGAACATGGCAAAAGCTCCTTCGTGAAATGACGAGTTAAATTCCTTTTCGAACAACACCTTTCATGCTGCTTTCTGATATCCTGCGAAAAATATAACCTTCCTGCCGCAGAGCGGGTATTACGATATCCAGCGTCTCGACAAGCCATTGTACACGGTCGTGGCAGGCAATGATTGCTCCATGGATCGCCTGGCTGAGGATCCGTTTAGAAACAGCCTGTGCGTCGGGTCCTTCCCAATCACGGACGGAAAAACTCCACAGGATGATGTCAAAGCCCATCGCCAGGAATGTGTTTTCCACTTCATCTGTCAGCAATCCGCCTGGAGGCCGCAGCATTGTCGGATAAATCCCCAGCTCCTTATGGATAATCTGCTGGGTCATCTCCACTTCTCGGATGCATTCCTGGATTAGGATTTTGTCGAAATCTGGGTGAGTGTAAGCGTGATTCCCAATATCGTGTCCAGAAGCCTGCACCCGCCGAGCACAATCCGCTTCCTTTTCCAACCGCTTGCCTTCCATGAAGAATGCCGCCGGAACCTTGTGATGCTTTAATGCATTCAGCAGGCGATCCGTAGACGGTGGATTCGGGGATCCGTCAAAGCTCAGATAGAAAGATTTTTCGCTCATAGCTATTCGATAATTTCTATTTACACAAGGACTATGCCGTCAAGCATCCCGATTCCTGGAGGATCTTATAGATGTCTCTCATATACTGAACATTCTTTTCAAATCCACCAGCAACGATATTGAGGATATACACATCCAACCGGTGCTCTTCAACGAGTGAACGGAATGTCTGGCTGCATTCATCAGGCGTTCCGGCAATCTTATATCCCTTTAGCATATCCATTGTGACGTGTTTTTTTGCCGCTTCGGCACCGCCCTCTTTAATCGCCTCCTGTATCATCTGGATTTGATCTTCTTGTATGAATGCTCTCAATTGGCGAGCTGGTGTATCGACAACGACATGAGGAAAGAATGCCGTCGTTTCTTCGATCATTTTGGGTGTATAGGCAATCCGGTCAAGAAAAATCCTTGCGGGTTTATTTCCGGTCTTCATGCTGCCCTGATCCACCAATGCAAAAGCATCTCCAAGGTCCGCCTTAACGGTCAGCACAGCAGCATCGCCGATCTCACCGGTTAGCTGGCACATCTTTTCCCCGCGCGGTGCAATCCAGATGTGAATATCATCTTGTCTTCCGGCTGTAATCTGTGCATCTTTGATCGACAGGCGCTTCCCCTGATAGCTTACCTTTTCGCCGCTCCATAAAAGCCGGAGAATCTCGACCGTATCACGCATCACACTTAATGGCGCTTCACGCGCGATATTCATCGGATTCAATACTACAGATCCCCCCGCAATCAAGGTGAGAAATCCTCGCCCACCGCTAAGCTCATTCAGGCTTGCCACTGCAGATGCAGTGACCGCAGGATGCCGTGTATATCCGTTCGTGCAGGGTGATAACTTCATCCCTTTCGTTTCTCGTGCAATAGCCCCAAGAAGGACGTACACATCTTGCATGAAACCTTCATCGGCAAGGATCAAGTATTCGTATCCTATCTCTTCGGCTGCGACTGCAGTTTCAATAATTTCCTTAACAGGCATACCAGGAATGATATTAATTCCAATCTTGACCATGACGAAATCCTCCAAGCTAAGATATAAAAACAAACAATATGAACGAACGTACTTTACGGACTCCGTTCTGAATACCGCCACGGAGCTAAAGCTCCTGGCTAGTTTACAAAGCCCTGCGGGCTTTGCATATAAGCCCGGTCGTTTACGGCCGGACGGAATCACCGGTCTGGATTAGTTGAATATTTTTTCGTATTTATTTACCATCAGGCAGGATTCCCTATCGCATACGGCAATCAGGCTTTGTCATCGGTTTCGGTACTGGTGCTCTTTACGGCATAGATTGTTTCAGCCTGCTGCATCTGCCTTTCGGGTGAGAAAGGACGGATATCGACTATTTCGCACTTGCCTGTGGTGATCAGCTGCGTGATGACCTCACCTGATAGAGGTGAATGGACGATTGCAGAACGGTACGATGCTGCCAGTATCAGGCCGTCAATGCCTTTCACAGGACCAATCAGCGGGCAGCCGTCATCTGTATATGTGGTTGGAGCTGTCCAGGTTCTGAGGAGGCGCGCCGGACGCAAAGCCGGGATATAACGTCCAGCCATCATCGCTATCGTTTTCGGTGCTGCATGGCTGATGAGCGAGCTCAAAGACTTGCCGGGGCGGTCTGCCTGTGCGATCAGAAAATGATTATCGGGGGTTTGAGACAGTGCCAGGACTGTTAACTCCGTATCTTCTTTTCCCGTCACTTCCATTTCAATATGGTCTGCGGTTGTGAGAATCGTATTCAACTTTAAGTCGTAAACCGGTTCGGTCACCATGGCCGAAGCTCGAAACGTATGGATATTCCAGTCGTATCCAATCATCTTCCCGAGCGCTTTCGTCCAGGCAGCCGTAGCCAATACCACCACACCCGCATTAAAATTGCCACGATTGGTGCGAACACTCCGCATTCGTCCACT
>RPOO01000225.1 GCA_003857025.1 Methanothrix sp. | reverse complement strand
GGATATAGCGAATCTTCGTCTTGTTTAATTTCATATCCTGGACTATGCGTCCAAGCTTAGATGAGAGGCGAAATAATTTCGGGACTCTACAGTCGGATCTGATTTCTGTCAGACCTGATTCCAGTCAAATCTATTCCCTGTCAGGCCAGTTCCTAGTTCCTGCCAGATCTTATTTTGGAATCAATGAGATCTCCACCACCAGATCGTTATAATCGCGATCTTTAAGTCCATACTGATCCTCCCAGCGCAGCAGATATTTACTGGTGCCGAGCGGCAGCTTTGTCACATGCACTCTCGAATCGGGATTGAGATTGCTGTTGGTGTAGTAGGTATATCCGTCATCCGTCAAAAGCGAGAAGATGAGCCTGGTTCCAGCTTCATGTTCCCCAAGGTCAAAACTCTTGCGAAGGTTTTCTTTAGTGGCATCGAAGATCTTATGCCCATTCGGCTGATAGATCCAGAACTGATTTGTCTTTAGGGTATTCTTGCTGACGAACCTGGCCACCACCAGGGCCTTGCCGGTCAAGACAATGTCGTCGACGCTTATGGGAAGCGACTCCACGGTGACGATGAGATCCTTGTAGTCCTTGTTCTTCAGGCCGAAAGCTTCCTCCCAGCGCAGTTCCCATCTGTTATAGGCCGTGGGGAGCTTGCGAACATGGCTCAGGGAATCAGGGTTAACCACCTGGTCGGTGTAGTAAGTATAGCCGTTTGCAGCCTTCATGCAGAATCTCAGCTTCTGACCGGACGAATAGGCACCCAAATCAACCGTCTTTCCTGCCGCATCACTGGGCCGGAAGACCGTCAGCTCCTGGGGAGAGGCAAGGCCGAATTCCGTGAACGATGATGCGATCATGCTCTTCAGGGTTACGAAGACCCTTCCATCTTTGGTCAGGGCGATATCCTCGGTGGTCGGACTGAAGACCTCGATCTCCATGACCACGTCGTTGTAATCCTGCTCGCCAAGGCCCAGGAGGTCCTCCCAGCGCAGCTCCCACTTGTAGGTCCCGGTCTGAACCTTCTTGACGTGGTCGCAGGCATCGGCGTTGAGGGACTGGTTGGTGTAAAATGTGTTGGTGGTGTGGCCGTCCGATGCCTTCAGGGCCAGGGTGAGGCGCGAGCCTGATGAGAATGTGCCTATCTCGAAGGATTTTCCGATCTGGTCCGACTCTGCCTTGAATATGATCTTCTCCTCCGGATAGCTTAGATATATCTCGTCGACAAGTGCGGTGTTGATCTCCTTGAGGCGAGCGATGACCCTTCCCGACTTGGGCATAATCAGATCGTCATCCGTGGTAAACTGCACGGCATAAAAGGCAAAGCTGGTTCCCATGCCGCATTCGCCATACTTGATCTTGAACCACCCGCGATCGCCCCACTGCGTGCTCCAGCTGTTTTTGCAGATCCAGTACCCACCCGCATCGTTGTAGCCCACGATGCAGATGGCGTGGTTTCCGAGGAAGCCGCCGCTGGCGTTCTGATAAATTCCTCCGGTATACCAGTAGAAGTCATCATAAACATAGAGGCCGGACATGATGGGACCTTTGAGGTTTAGCCACTCCTTGGCCTGGGCTGCGCCGGAAAGGGTCTTCCAGCTCTCGATCTTCACGATACGCTGATCTCTGTTTGCGCAGGACTGATTCTGATCGCTGTTGTAGGGCCAGCATGCTTCATCGGGGATGCCGCTGTTGCGGGCGTAGTTCAGGGCAGGCGCAAAGTTCCAGCCTCTCTGGCAGCAAGCCCCGCAGCCCCGAAAGAATAGGTCCGCCTCGGAGAGGTTGGGATCTGTGGCTGGAGTTCTCCGGAATAGCTTCAGGTTGGCCTCGACGGTGGCAACGGTGGCGAAGGCAACGCAAGCTCCACATCCGCTCTGGTTGCGAATGGGCGTGGTCCAGTTGGTGCCGTTGACGGACCTCCAGTCCCAACTGGAAGCATAGACGAAGACGCGCCCCTGACTGGCTATAAAAGCCTCCTCGCGGCTCGCCATCTCCTGGGTATTCTTCATCTCATCTTCCGAAATTGTCAGACCGAGATATTTTTTCTTCTCCTCCTGAGAGAGCCCGAAGAACGCCGTTGTGCCTGCCGTCCAGGATTGGCCCTTTTCACTTATTTTATTTTGTATTAGTTTTAAATCATCATTTGCCATCGCGAGACCACCAATCACTTTTAGACAGAAGATGCATAAATATCTTGTGTTTTTTTCTTATACTATAATAATCATTTTTGTCTTTGTTTCTCGGTTTTGATTGGGCAAAAAACAGACATAATAACCGCAGAATAATTGCAGGATGATTGCAAATTAAATGCAAAATATCCAAGGAATTATACTGACGATCAGTGCGTTCATAGTCTCGGCAATAGGTCTTATGGCAAATCCTTACTGAACTTCAGAAAGAAAGTTATTAATAGCGGGCCGATATCTAGTATTTGAGTGAATTGGGAGATTCATTACTATGGAGGTCATCGTCAAGCGATCCAAGAGGCGCAAGAAGACCATTCAGGCCAGGATGGTGCAGGGCAGGATGGAGGTTTTGGCTCCAATGCACATCTCCGACGCCGTCTTGCAGGATCACATCTCGCGCCTGAAGGCGAGGATGGCAGAGCATGAATTCCCCAGGAGCGACGAGCACCTGCAAGCTCGGGCCAACCTCATGAACCAGAAATATTTCCAAGGAGCCTTGACCTGGAACTCTATTTGCTATTCCTCGCGCCAGGAGCACCGGCGCGGATCTTGCAGCTTTTATGCCAAGACCATCAGGATAAGCGATAGGCTGGCAAAATATCCTCAATGGGTCGAGGATTATGTGATCGTGCACGAGCTGGCCCATCTCCTGGAGCCGAACCATGGCCAGGAGTTCAAAGCGCTGGTGATGCAATATCCTCTGGCGGAGCGGGCTATAGGTTTTCTCATGGCCACGGAGGCATTGGACCGCCGCCCATCTTAGGGATTTTGCCGTTGAATTGGAATGATTGGGATCGCAGGAGCTGGTTTTTTGGGGCCCTTGTGATGCGAAGACTTATCCCTCATTATTCCAATTATTCTTACGATGTCCGGACTACCTATCCAGAGAGATGCAGTTGATGGGAAAAATAAAAAGAGTAATGATGAAACGATGCCCGAAAGTGAATTCCCGCGCCCGTTGATTCCCAGAAGCCTGCTCTTCGGCAATCCTGACCGGATTACGGCGCGCATAAGCCCGGACGGCTCGAAGATAAGTTTCCTGGCACCACATAACGGCGTCCTCAATGTCTGGGTAGGACCGTCCGGCGATCCGAAAAGCGCCAAGCCCGTGACCAGCGACGCCTCGCGCGGCATCCGCAGCTATGCCTGGGCGTTCACCAGCCGCCACATCATTTATCTGCAGGACAAAAACGGGGACGAGAACTGGAGAATTCATTGCGTCCTTCTCGATAGCGGCGAGATCAAGGACCTCACGCCTTTTGAGGGTGTTCGCTCGCAAATTCAGGCCCTCAGTCCCAAGTTCCCAAAAGAGGCCATCATCGGCCTCAACAAGCGTGATCCGGAGTACCATGATCTATTCCATCTAAATATCGAGACAGGCGAGCTGACGCCATTCCTGGAGAACCGCGAGTTCGCAGGATTTGATATCGACGATAATTTTCACCTTCGAATGGCCTCCAAGATGACCCCGGACGGCGGGACGGAGGTCTTCCGGCGGACAGGTGACAGCTGGGAAAGCTTCTGGAAGGTGGGCATGGAAGATGCGCTTACCACCGGCACGATCGGATTCAACAAAGCCGGGGATCGGGTCTACCTAATTGACAGCCGCGATCGGAACACGGCTGCGCTCTACATCTTCGGCCTGGATGATGCGGAAAAGGAACTAATCGCCGAGGACCCGCGCGCCGATTTTGGCGGCTGCATGGTCCACCCCACCGAGAAGTATGTGCAGGCGGTGGCTTTCAACTACGAACGGCTGCACTGGAGAGTCCTTGATCCATCCGTCGCCGCAACCTTCGATATTCTCCGACAACTGGAGGACGGCGATATGACCGTCGTCAGCCGGACTCTGGACGACAAAACGTGGATTGTGGCTTATTCTGTGGATGACGGGCCTCTTCGCTACTACTTCTATGATCGCAGCCAAAAGAGGGCAACTTTCCTCTTCACCGACAAAGAGAAGATGCAGGGCCAGCCGCTCGCCAAGATGTTTCCCGTGGTCATAAAAGCCCGCGACGGCCTGGATCTGGTGAGTTACTACACCCTTCCCAAAGGCAGCGACTGCAACGGCGACGGTCGGCCCGACCGTGCGCTACCGATGGTCCTTTACGTGCACGGCGGCCCCTGGGGGCGGGACTACTGGGGTTTTGATCCTATCCATCAGTGGCTTGCGAACCGCGGCTACGCCGTCCTGTGCGTAAACTTCCGCGGCTCGACCGGCTTTGGCAAGAACTTCATCAATGCCGGAAACCTGGAATGGGGGCGCAAGATGCACGACGATTTGGTCGATGCGGTGAACTGGGCAGTCTCATCCGGCATCGCCGATCCTGGGAAGGTCGCCATCATGGGTGGTAGCTACGGCGGCTACGCCACGCTGGCCGGGCTCACTCTCACGCCGCATCTGTTCGCCTGCGGCGTGGATATCGTCGGGCCGTCCAACCTGATCACGCTGCTGGAGACCATCCCGCCTTACTGGAAGCCCGCCATCGAGCAGTTCACCACGAGAGTGGGCGATTTCCGCACGGAGGAAGGCCGGGCATTGCTCAAAGAGCGCTCGCCATTGACCTACGCCGACCGGATCGTGCGGCCCCTGCTCATCGGCCAGGGGGCCAACGACCCGAGAGTCAAGCAGAATGAGGCCGACCAGATCGTCAAAGCCATGCAGGAGAAGGGCTTGCCCGTGACCTACATCCTCTACCCGGACGAGGGCCACGGCTTCGCCAGGCCGGAGAACCGGCTATCTTTTTACGCCGTCGCCGAGGCGTTCCTGGCGGAGCATCTGGGCGGCAGGTTCGAGCCCATCGGAAAGGATTTCCGGGG
>RPOO01000224.1 GCA_003857025.1 Methanothrix sp. | reverse complement strand
TGAAGACGGTCAGGCCTGCATGGTCGCGACTTACGAGAAGACCGGCTTTGAGCCCATTAATTTAGGCGGCAAAGATCCTGCGGCCATCGCCCGCCAGGCATTCCTTCTCTCCTTCGAGAGGCCGGTTTGCGCCGCGGCGGCCCAGGCTCGAATTGCAGGGCCTGTCAAAGGTCTTGCCGGGGAAGCTAAAGGATTTGATCTGGCAATCTATAATCCAATGTAGAGGGATGACATGGAGATTAATGGCGTGCAAATTGACGACACCTTCGCCGAAGGATTCCCCATAAAGGCGGCAAGGGTGCTGATCACCGCCGTAACGGAGCGCTGGGCTCTGGAAGCGGCACGAGAGGCCACGGGATTTGGAACTTCCGTCATCGGATGTCCGGCGGAAGCGGGCATCGAGTGCATCGTGGACGGAAGCGAGACGCCCGACGGCAGGCCGGGAGTCAATATCCTGATCTGCAACATGGGCTACAAGAACCTGGAAAACTCGCTCCTCTGGCGCATCGGACAATGCGTTCTGACCGCGCCGACCGCCGCTGCCTTCACCGGCATGCCTGAAGCGGAGAAGAAGTTCGACACCGGCAAGAAACTGAGCTTCTTTGGCGACGGATACCAAAAGCAAGCAGAGCTGTTCGGGCGCAATGTCTGGAAGATTCCCCTCATGTCCGGCGAATTCATCATCGAGCAGGACTTTGGAGCCGTGGACGGAGTAGCAGGCGGAAACTTCCTCATTCTTGGCCAAAACCAGATGGCAGCTCTGACCGCAGCCGAGGCGGCAGTAAACGCCATTGGCAAGCTCAAGGGATCGATCACCCCATTCCCAGGAGGAGTAGTATCCAGCGGCTCGAAGGTCGGCTCCAAGTACAAGTTCCTGAAAGCCTCGACCAACACAGCCTTCTGCACATCGCTGCGATCGGATGGAGTCTGCACTCTGGCCGAGGATGTGTCTGCGGTTTACGAGATCGTCATCAACGGCGTGAACCAGGAAGCCGTGCAGAGAGCCATGAAGGCGGGCATCAATGCCGCTTGCCGGGTTCCGGGCGTTCTCAAGATCACCGCTGCGAACTACGAAGGGAAACTGGGCACACATCAGTTCCCGTTGCATGTGATTCTGGAATAGGCTCGGCCTATTTCAGCGCATTTTATTTTAAATATTTGTTTTCATATTTTCAAAATTTTTAATATTTTTTAAGTCATGACCGATTTCATCCAATTTTATCACTCAAACTTGCCTTGACAGGATTTATCTAGCAGGGCGAAAAAGGTGATTTTTGTGGAGAAAATGAGATGACAGAACAAGTGATAGAAGAGACCCGCGACAAGATCCGGGCCTGGCTTGCCCAGGAAGGGCTCTTCAAAGAGATTGTCCAGGAAGAGAACCTGCATTTTCACATCGCAGCCGAATATCCAGCCGGGTCCGGCAGGCACGTGAGCATCCTCCAGCCCAAGAACCATGAGGACATGATCGTCGTGTTCAGCCGCATCAGGTTGGCGGAGGCGCACCAGAAGGCCATTGCGGCCCTGCCGCCCAAGGAAAAGGACCGACTGATGTGGCTGATGCGCTATGATCTGCTCTTCCGGGATTCGAGCTTCGAGATGGAACCGGGCAGGGGAGAGATGCAGAGCATCCACTTCACCCGTGATATCTACTACGACGGCCTGAACAAGAACAAGCTCATGGAGGCCGTGCGCGAGAACTTCAAGTGCGAGCTTTATGTGGTCTGGAAATTCCAGGAGATCTTTGGAGACGGCCAGGGCACCAAGACACAAAGCCCACCGGAGCCGATGTACTGCTAAAAATGAGCAACGTTAAGCGATGGTAGGTAGCACATGGCAATAGCAGAAATTCAAAAAGAGGAAATTCTTGCGGCCTATGCAGAGGAACAATATAAGAAGCTCTTGAATGAGAAAGATCAATACATCTCACTTGATGATTATTGCGCTAAACGTCGCATGAAGTGATCTATCGCTTATCCATTTTTAAAAAATGTTTGTTTAAATTCTGAAAAGTAATTTTGACAGAAGTCAAGACGCAATCGTGTCTCTATTCGCCTCAAGACACCTCGTAAGTCACCGTCACGCTGGCCGTGACCTCCATCTCCCCAGGCTGAATGGGTGTGGCAATGCTGGAAAATGCTGCATTCTTTGGAGAGGCGGCTGACACATACCCGTAGCCTTCCGAGATCTCCAAAACCCGGCCAAGCTTGACGCCTGCTGCCTTGGCTGCAACGACGGCCTTTCTTTTGGCATCTTCGATGGCCAGGGTCAAGGCTCCGTCCTTTTCAGGTTGCGGATTTCGGATATCGAAGCTTACGCTCTGGATGCTGTTCGATCCGGCGGACACTGCGGCATCCAAGACCTGTCCGACCTTCTCCGTGTCGTTCAACTTCACGGTGACGAGGTTGCTGGCTATGAATGTTGGCGCTTTCGGCTTTGTGCCTGCGGTCTTCTGCTCCTCCTCAGGAGCTGTGGTCAGGCTGTAGCTGCTGGTTTGAATGTCCTTTTCTGCGATTCCAGCCGCGATCAGAGCCGATATAGTCTCATTCATAAGCTTCGCGTTCTGTGCAGCAGCTCCGGAGGCGCTGGCGTTTTGCGTCTCCACGCCCAGCACGACCGTCGCCACGTCCGGTGCGGCATTTAGCTTACCTTCTCCCTGGACAATCAGCTTCGATACATTATTTTCTGCAGCAGACGCGGGAAGCATAGCCGCCAACAGCAGCAACAATCCGAGCATCATCAAATTAAATTTCTTCATAAAATCCTCCATTCATATTAAGTTTAAACCGCCTTAAAGATTGCGATTACTTGAAAAAAATCAAAATGGTGAGTCGTCCTTTCGCCCTCAGCTCACGATCTCGTAGGTTACTACTACATAAGATGTAACTTCTACTATGCCCGGCTGGCCGGAGAACGACGATTCTTTCATGCGCACATCAGGATAGCCGTACTCGGAGATGTCCAAAACCTTCCCCAAGCGCGCCCCGGCGGCAGATGCCATTCCTTGAGCGTTCTCTTTGGCATTGGCCACCGCCTTTTGGCGAGCCTCAGTCACTGCCTTGCTGTTGTCGCTAAGCCCGTATCCGGCCACATAGGCATCAGCTCCTGCTGCCTTTGCCGCATTGACAACGGAGTCTATCTTGGACTTTTCCGTAGTCTTCATGCGAATGACTGCGGACTTCTCCAGGGACGAGGCTCCGTAGCTATCATTATCGCACACGGTAGTGTTGTTTATCTGCCTGCAGACCTTGCTGGTGGACTGAAAACTGGTCACACCGCTCGACTGACCGGGCACAACTTCCTCATCCCTAACACCGGCTGCCTTCAGGGCATCCAGGACCTTGCTCATTGACTCTGCCACTTCGGCCTGGGCCTGTGTCATATTATTATTGTTGCTCGTCACAGACACGGAGATCGTGACTGTATCCGCCGAAGCGGTAGCTGTCCCTTCTCCTGCGATGGTCAACATGGGATTTCCACTATCAGCCTGCGCTGTTGCGGCAACCAAGAATATGGTGCCGAAAATTATTGCTAACCACTTCATAATATCCCCACACATACACGGCATTGAATGTTAATAAAGAAGACGGTTGGCTGCATGGCATCATCCCGATCGTTGCATATTCTCCCACCAAATATATCTTTTATATATCATAGTTTTAATAAACTATACATTCCACCAAATATATACCAGGTTTGCATCTGTACGTTGAATATAAATCGTTGCGCGAATGAATATTATATCATTCACCAACACCATTCACCAAAATTTGATATAGATCCAGAGGCATACTGATGTTCGGCAAGTAATTTAAAAAATGCCTATCAACGAGAGTGATTTTCTTGGATTCAGATTCAAATTTACCGGAACCCATAGCAGGAGTTCCTGTGCAGATATATGAAGAAGAGCAGACCAAAGAACGCGGCAAAAGGTCTCTAGGAGACATATTCTCCAAAGCCTTTGAGATCTATAAGGCCAATCCCATCATGATCGTGCCGTCATTGCTGCCTATCGCGGCCATGATCCTGGGACTAGCCGTTTTGGCTGGATTCATGGGATTCGCGGCGATTATCGGAGGAGGAGGCGGGATTATGGCGTTCTCCGCCATCGGCGGAATGCTTCTGTTCATAATAATACTGATTGTCATGTTCTTCATAGCCGAAGGCGTGACCATAGAGATGATAAGAGAAGCATCATCCGGCAGGAAGGTCGATCTCAATTCCGCTTGGGAAATCTCCAAAGGCAAGATGGAGCCGCTCATTCTCACCTCCATCTTGGCCGGGATAATCACTGCAATAGGATACATACTGCTCATCATCCCCGGCTTGATCCTGAGCTTTGCCTTCTACTTCGTGGCCCAAGCGGTTATGATAGATGGAAAATCCGGCATGGATGCCCTCAAAATGAGCTGGGGCTTCTTCAAGGAGAATCTGTCCGATGCGCTGATAATAATCATCGTCTCTCTGGCCATAACTGCAATACTGCCGCTGATTCCCTTTGTCGGAGCACTGCTGACCTTGCTCTCCTTGCCTTACATCTATGGTCTGGCCACACTGCTCTACCTGGATCAAAAGGATATGCCTGCCAAGCCGGAGACAAAAGTGGACATATTATAAAAAAGGGATTCTTCAAGCTGTGTAAAGATATCCAGCAGTGCCGGCGTATCCGGGACTGCTGACTATTTTGTTCGTCTCTTTCTGTCTATTCCATTCTCGTTTCATCTTCTCACTCGATAGTCACACACCTGTCGACCATCATCTTTAATTTCGGCCTCTACATGGTCTCGACCATGAGCACGATCGGAAAGTCGATCCGGCTGGAACGCATCCTGGATCGCAAGACACACAGAACGGTCATCGTCCCTATGGATCATGGCATATCCGTCGGCCCCATCGCCGGGCTGATCGACATGCCCACAACGGTGGATAAAGTGGCCGAGGGTGGCGCTAACGCCGTGCTGGGACACATGGGCCTGCCGCTGCACGGCCACCGCGGCTACGGCAGGGACGTGGGATTGATAATTCACCTCTCCGCCTCAAGTTCCCTGGGGCCGGACCCCAACCACAAGATCCTCGTGACACGAGTCGAGGATGCCATCC
>RPOO01000223.1 GCA_003857025.1 Methanothrix sp. | reverse complement strand
GTAATTCGTGACCCCGTCCTCGCTCTTGCTGTTCTTGCTGTTGATATCCTCGAAAGAGATCTTCTTGCTGCTCATGAACATGTCGTCCAGAATCGGCCCCAGCGCCTTGATGCGGTCCTCGATTCCTTCATCGTGAGACAGATCGAGGGCTTTCTCCTCCGTGCCGGGCCAGCGGTCCCGCATGGCCTTCCTGCGGCCCACCATCTCCGCTTTCTTCAGCTCTAAAATTAGCTCGTCCAGCGTTACGGGCCGCTTGGTGTGCCTGCGCACAGGCGGGCGGGGGAGCGTGCCCATCTCCTCGACCTCGACCGTTTCCGGCTCATCCGTCTCTGGCTCCGGCTCCTCCGGCTTTTGCTCTTCCATGGAGTCGGATTTCATGCGCAAGAGGATGCTGGCGTAAAGCAGGGTTCGGGCGGGAATTCTCAGGTCGCGCTTCTCCAGGGAATCGATGTACTGCAGGAACTTATCCGTGGCTTTGGCAATATCGATGTCCCAGGGATCGATCTCGCCTTTCTTGGCCAGCTCCACCAGGACCTCCGCAGGCTCACCGAAGTCGAACTCATCTCTGCGCTCTTGGTCTTGGGTCTTGGGGACGGATGGGTCTTCTGTCACGGTCGCCTCTAGCTGACGCAAATGCCGGTCACTGTTGACAGGTTGTTCTCCTGCATGGTCACGCCCAATGTGTACTTGGACTGCAAGATCATGGGCTTTCTCAGCGATACAACGATGAACTGGGCCTTGCCGGAGATCTTCTTGATCAATTTCGCCACGCGCTCGACATTGGCTCCGTCCAGGAACATGTCGATCTCATCCATGGCGTAGAAGGGTGCAGGCCGGTACATCTGAATGGAAAAGATGAAAGAAAGGGCGGTCAGGCTCTTCTCGCCGCCGGACATGGCTTCCAGGCGGTGGAAAGGCTTTCCGGCTGGCCGGGCCTTGATGGTCATGCCGCCTGCCAGCGGGTCGTCGGGGTTCTCCAGGATCAGGTCGCCGTCGCCGTTGGACAGCTCCTGGAAGATCTGCTTGAAGTTCTTGTTGATCTCTGTGAAGCTGGCGAGGAACGCCTCGCGCTTCATCTGGTCGTACCTGTCCAGCTTGTTGATGATGGCCTCGCGCTCGCTGCTGAGCGTGCCCCGCCTCTGCTCCAGGAAATCGAAGCGGGTCTTAACATGATCATACTCATCGATGGCCAGCATGTTCACCGGCTCAAGGTCTCGCATGGCCTTCTCCAGGGCGCGGATCTTCTCGGCCACCGTCTCGCTCTGGGGCGGCTCCTGGGTGGAGTCCACACCACAGGCTTCGATCTCCGAGCGCAGGGCCTCCACCTTGGGATGAAGAGCATCGCGGGCGGCAATGGTGGCCATGACGCGGGCCTCGATGCGGTCGCGCTCCCGGTCCGCCTGGTCCAGCTCCCGCTGCAAGGCAAGGGTCTTCTCAAGCAGCTCTCCCCGCTCGCCTTTCAGGCCGTGCAGCTCGACCTCGATCTCAGCCTCGCGCTCCTGCGCCGCAACGAGTTGCCCCTGCAGCCCCTGGATCTGGGCTGCTGCGGCCTCCTTGCGCTGCTCGGCTTCGGTCTTCTGCAGATCCAAAGATTCCCGGCGAGCCAGCAATTCAGTTAGACGCTCCTGGTTGCTCTCCTCTCGAATCTTGTCCTTCAAAATCTCGGCGTCAATCCCGGCCAGCCGGTCTTGCAGGCGCTTGATCTCGGCCTGAGCTGCATCGGCAACCTTGTTCAGCTCCGGGATCTCGGAGCCCTTCAATTCGCCCTCCAGCACATCGATCTTCTGCTGCGCGCCTCCCAGAACCTCTTCCGTGTTCTTGATCTCAGTCTCCAGCCGACTTAGCTCTTCCTTGTAGGTCAGAGACTCGGTCTCCATCTGCACCAGACGCTCGCGCCTCTCCTGGATGGACTTCTCCAGACGGGGTTTGGAGGCGGCGAACTCGTCGAGCTGGAATGTCTTCTTGGAGATGGCCTTGTTCAGCTCCTCGACCTCGCGGGAGATATGCGAGATCTGCTCCTCGATCCGGTCGAGATTGTCAAGCCGCGAGCTTCTCTCCTGCTCTGCCGTGGCAATCTTCTCGGACAATTCCATCAGCTTCTTGCTCTCTTCCGCGGCAAACTTCATCTTGGAGCGGTAGTGGCCTCCGGTCATGGCACCGGACTTTTCCACCAGATCGCCCTCCAATGTGACCATGCGGTATCGGCCCATGAGCGGGCGGGCGTGGGAGAGGGTTTCTACAACCAGAGTATCCCGGAAGACGTACCAGAAAGCGGGCAGGAACTTGGGGTCGAAGTCCACCAGATTTAGAGCATAATCGACCACGCCGGGATGGTTCGGCTTGACTGAGGTATTGCCCCGATCCAGTTTGTTGAGCGGCAAAAACGTGGCCCTGCCGATCTGAGATCTCTTCAAATACTCGATGGCATGAGCCGCATCATCATCGCTGGCGGCGACGATGCTCTGCAACCGCGCACCTGCGGCCACCTCCAGCGCCGCCGAGTAGCGCGATCCCACATTGCCAAGCTCGGCAATGGTTCCAAAAAGGCCCCTCAGCGTCTGGTTTTTCATGGCCGAGCGCACCGCTTCCACAGCCCGGCTGTAGCCTGATTTGTCCTCCGCCGCCCTCAGCCTGCCGTCCGTGCGGGCAAACTCGCCCTGCAGCCGCTGCATCTCCCTCTCAGCTTCGGATATCTCGCGGCGCAGCCGCAGCCGGGCAGCCTCCAGGTCGTCCCGGTCCCGCTCCATCTCCATGGCCTTGCCATTCAGGATCGCCAGCTCTGACCGGATCTTCTCAGCTTCGTGGTCCACTCCGGCCAGCGAGTCCAGCGCCTCCTTGATGCCGGAAGACAGCTCTTCCCGTTCCAGGCTGCCGCGCCTAGCTGCATCGAGCAGACGATCGCGATCCCGCACCAGATCGCCGAGATTTGTCTTGGCCTCCTCGCGCTGCAAGCGTGCCGCGGACAGGTCGTCTCGCAGGATGGAATATTTGGCATCGGCCTTTGCCAGCTTTTCCTGAGCCGCCGCCAGGATCTCCATCTGGTCGTCCAGCTCGCCGTGCAGGCTCGCCCCGCGCAAACTGGCATCTCGAACCTTGTTCGCCAGCCCTTCCAGCTCCTGTTGAAGGTTGCCGATCTGAATGAAACAGGTCTTCTTTTGAGCGTCCGTCTCCGCGATGGCCTTTTCAGCCATCTCGCTGCGGCCCGCCTCGCGAGCCGTCTCTCCTTTCAGCTCCTCGATGCGCCGCTTCACCTGGATCTGCTCATCCTCGCCCTTGTGAGTGATCTCGGCAGACAGGCTCTGCAGCTTTTCGTCGAGAACGGCAAGCTCCGCCTTTTTGGACTCGGACTTTTGCAGGAGACCCTCGTTCTTGGCCTTCAAGCCGGCAATCTCTTCATCCAGCCCAGCCAGCTCGCTCGACGCCTCCTTCAGCCTGGCCAAGAGCAGGAATGCCTCCTGCCGCCTCAGCTCCTCGCGGTGCGCCTGGTAAGAATGGGCCTTGTCCCGCTCCGCCTTGAGCCGGGCTAGCTGCGTCCCCACTTCCTCTAAGATGACGTCCACGCGGGCAATGCGCTCCCGCACAACATCCAGCTCTTCCATGGCCTTCTTCTTCTTCTCATCGAACTCGGCCACGCCCGCAATCTCATCAACAATCTTGCGCCGCTCCACCGGCGACATCTCGATGATGCGCGTCACATCGCCCTGCATGACGATGTTGTAGCTCTCTGGAGTAATCCCTGCCTTGGCAAGCAGATCGAGAAGCTCCGCCTGGCCGCAGGACTTGCCGTTGAAGGAATAAGAAGAAGCGTATTTGTCGTGATTCATCTTGATCTTTCGAGAGACCTCGATGATATCCTGGTCCAGGGGGAAGAGCCTGCTGGTGTTGTCGAGCCGAACCGTGACCTGGGCATAGTCCGGATTCTTGCCGCTCTCGCCCTTGTAGATGAGATCAGGCAGCCTCTCGTCACGCATGGCCCGCGAGCTGGAAAGGCACAGGGCAAAGAGAAGGGCATCGACAATATTCGACTTACCGCTACCGTTCGGTCCCGTAACGGTTACAAAGTCGTTCTTCAGAGGAACCCTTATGCTTCTGCCAAAGGATTTGAAGTTCTTGAGTTCAACTTCCTTGATGTACAAAGGTTACCTCCCTCACCCCAGATTGCTTATTTTCCGGCGGACCTCATCGACGGCGCAGCGCGTCCCCGTGCCCCTTCGCCGGATAATCTGTCTTCTTAAGGGTGTTGAAGTTTTTGCTCTCATTTAATCGGTGGATTGCATGATTTTTCTCTGCGGAGAAGCTCGAAGACGCAGCTTATTGATCAAATATGCGCTATGATAAATTTTTTGTTTGCATTAACTTAAGCATGTATTCGAGGATGTATATATTGTTTCCTATGTCTAACATGACCTCTGCAAGGCTAATCATGCCCAACGCAAACCATATATCTTTATAGATTATTATCTTTAAAATACTGGGGTTCTAACAGGAATGCTGGAATACCTGATATTTGTTTTAAGCCTATCCTCGTTATTGCTTGGCGCCAGCCTGCTGACTAATAGCGCGAGGCACATAGCAAAAATTGCCGGAATATCCGAGTTTGTCATTGGAGCTACGGTCGTCGCTTTCGGCACTTCTCTTCCTGAGCTGGCGTCTTCAATTCAGGCAATGCTCTCCGGCCATCCGGGCATAGTTGTCGGAAACGTGCTGGGTTCCAACGTGGCCAACATTGGTCTTGCACTGGGCCTAACCAGCGTGCTTTTTCCGGTCTATGTGAGCAGGCAGATAACCGACATTGATATTCCGTTCCTTCTTGCTTCGGCAGTGGCAACTTATGTTGTTTTTATAGATTTGAAAGTATCCTGGATTGAAGGACTCATCCTCATCTCAATGTATATGGCGTTTATCTTCCACGAAATATCTCAGAATCATTCGCAAGATAGGGCAATAAAAGAGAAGCTGGACCACAAGCAGCTCATAGCCTTCTTCCTGGGTGCGGCACTCCTGCATATCGGTGCCAGATATTTGATTTCATCTGCATTGATCATATCTGAGAACTTGAGAATTGGTGAGGCGTTGATAGCATTCTTCCTGGTAGCAATCGGCACATCCCTGCCAGAGATCGCCGCCACATTGATGTCAGCCAAGAG
>RPOO01000222.1 GCA_003857025.1 Methanothrix sp. | reverse complement strand
GCCGTACTGCATGCGCTTCAGCTCTTCTAATCCATTATCGAACTCATGATTGCCGACTGCCGAGTATTCCAGGCCGATTTGACTGAGGGCTTCAATGGTGGGCTCTTCGTGGAATTGCGAAGACAGCAATGTCGAGGCTCCGATATTATCTCCCGCGGATACGATAACCGTGTTTGGATTAGTGGCTTTCAGGCCCTTGACCTGAGTGGCAAGATACTCGATTCCGCCAACCTGGGCCTGGTATGGCTTGCCTGTTTTGTTATAATAGAGAGTCACGCTTCCTGAGGGCGGTTCGAGCTGGCCGTGCAGATCATTGATGGCTATGATCTGAACCTCAACGCTCTCTTCTGTCGAGTTGACTGCAGCGGCGGCAAACGCCGTCTGAACCAGAAGACCGGCTATGGCGAGGATCGCCAAACTGCAGATGGAAAATGGAAACCTGAATTTGCATTCATTAGCTTGATGAGTTGGATGGTTCTTCAATTATGAATCCTCCGAGCACCAATCTCTTTTATGTTTTTAAAATAGATATATGCATCGTTCCGCGTAAACCGGCAGGATGGCAGGAAAACGTCATCAGCAAATCATCAGCAATATTGTCACAAAACCGCATCTGCAAAATGGCCTTGAGACGGCATCCACAAATATAGAATAAAATACGCAAAACAAAAACAATAAAATTAAAAATTGATTTTTCGTATTTTGGCAAAGATGATAGAAAAGCCTTGCAGCTCTCTACCTTTCTTTTTGTCTCTAAACCTTTTCTACTTTGTCAGCCTTGGGGCCTTTCTCGCCTGCAATTGCCTCGAAGGTGACCTTGTCGCCCTCATCGATAGCTACACCGGGCTTCAAACCAGTTACATGGACAAAATAGTCCTTTCCATCGTCGCCTGCTATGAATCCAAAGCTCTTGACACGGTTGAAAAACTTTACTGTTCCGTTTACCATTTTTGATTCTCCAAATTACTGGATCATTAAATAACCTTCTTCTACTTAAGGTTGCTGGCGGTTGATTCCTTTCCCGGATGGATGTCGAATGCTATCATATTCTAGGGAAACTTTTTTATAGAATATCAAATACTGTGAACCTGAGAACCTAGAACCTTATAGTGCATTTACCGGAGGATTATCATAATGGCAGGAATGGGCGGATCGCCAATCATTATTCTCAAAGACACTCGCCGAGAGACTGGAAAAGAGGCCATCTCAAATAATATCATGGCAGCTCGCGCTGTGGCCAATGCCGTGCGCAGCACCCTGGGCCCCAAGGGCATGGATAAATTGCTGGTGGACTCCATCGGCGATGTGACCATAACCAACGACGGTGTGACCATCCTAAAAGAGATGGATGTGCAGCATCCCGCAGCCAAGATGCTCATCGAAGCCGCCAAGACCCAGGATAGTCAGGTGGGCGACGGGACCACAACTGTGGCTGTTTTGGCCGGCGAGTTGCTCAAGAAGGCCGAAGTTCTTCTGGAGCAGAAGGTCCATCCCACCGTGATTGTGCAGGGCTACATGTTGGCCGCAGAGAAGGCTATACAGATTTTGAAAGCCACATCTTACACGGTCTCAGAAAAGGACAAAGAACTCCTGGTGAAGATCGCCGAGACCGCCATGACCGGCAAGCTGGCCGAGTCCCCGGACAACAAGATCGCCAGGTATGCCGTGGATCTGGTACTAAATGCCACCGAAGACTACGGCGGTAAGAAGAAGTTCGACATGGACAAGGTCAACGTGGAGAAGAAAGTCGGCGAGAGCACCGCAGATTCCGAGACGGTCCTCGGCGTCGTCATCGACAAGGAGATCGTTCACCAGAACATGCCCCGCCGGGTAGAAAATGCCAAGATTGCTCTGCTCTCCACGGCAATCGAGTCCAAGGATACCGAGAACAAGACCGAGGTGCAGATCACCAACTCTGCTCAGTTCCAGCTCTTCATGGAGCACGAGAAGCAGAGGGTCAAGGAAGCTGCAGACAAGGTAATCGCCAGCGGAGCCAATGTGGTCTTCTGCCAGAAAGGCATCGACGACATGGCCCAGCACTACCTGGCCAACGCCGGCGTCCTCGCTTTGCGGCGCGTCATCAAGAAGGACATGGACAAGCTCTCCAAGGCCACCGGAGCCAATATCCTCACCAGCCTCGACGAGCTGCAGCCGAGCGAGCTTGGAACTGCCGCCCTGGTTGAGGAAAAGCATGTGGGCAACGGCGTTATGACCTTTATCACAGGCACCAAGAACTATGCTGTGACGCTGCTCTTGCGCGGCGGAACCCAGCAGGTCTTAAACGGTCTGGAGAGGGCACTAGACGACGCCCTTCATGCCGTGGCCGATGTGGTAGAGGACGGAACACTGGTGGCAGGCGGCGGTGCTCCTGAGATTGAGCTGTCGCTGCGCTTGCGCGAGTACGCAGCCACCCTCAAGGGTCGCGAGCAGCTTGCTGTAACCAAGTTCGCCGAGGCTCTGGAGATCATCCCCAAGACCCTGGCCGAGAATGCGGGTTTTGACGCCATCGACAAGGTGGCGGAACTCAAGAACAAGCATGAGAAGAACAAGAATGCCGGCCTCAATGCCTACAGCGGCGAGGTAGTGGACATGTACGCTCTGGGCGTCGTGGAGCCACTGCGCGTTAAGATCCAGGCCATCCAATCGGCCACGGATGCAGCATCACTTATCTTGCGCATCGACGATGTTTTAGCTTCTACCAAGAAGCCCCCGGCGCGGGCTCCCGGTGCAGGCGGCATGCCTCCCGGAATGGGCGGCATGGGTGGTATGCCCGGCATGGGAATGCCAGGGATGGGTGGCATGGGCGGAATGCCGGGGATGTTCTAAAGCCAAGCATCCCTATTCTTTTCTCATTTTTCCAAAAATCATTTCGAATTCAGCCCGGCGTTGTCTCCTCACTTTGCAATCCTATTACTTTTCCATTCTACTCACAATGTACGAGGCTTTCTACAACACTTTGTGCTCTCCTGAATTTATTTTGCAGCACTGCCTTTTTCCAATGGAGCATTCATATAAAATAAATTATTAGAGAAAATAGCAGTAGCATATCGATTACGTTATCTTTATATAACTTATCCTTGCAGAGTTTATATGATCGCCGGATAATAATCGGTATTGCTGAAGGGGATTTACCAAAAGTGCTGGACGGCTCAGATGGCTCTCTTATTTGGCTTGCATTTCTAGCGCTGGCCATCGTCTCTCTCAGCGTGATCCAGCTGCAAATAGGCCGCAGCAGGCATCTGCAAAAAGACTGCAGGCAGATGCAGACCGATGTTCAAACGCTGCAAAGCAGGCTCAGAGATCGCGAGAATAGCTTAGACCAGATGCAACGTGCCTATAACCAGCTGCTGAAATGGAAAGAGCGTTCCTTTGAGCTGGAGGCGGAGCTAAAAACGGTAAAGCAGAAGCAGGATTATCTCTCTGCCCAAAGGCTGCAATTCCTGGAGGACAGCCTCGCCTCTGGGGCTCGAAAGCCTCCTGCTCAATTCCTGGCCACGTTCTCTCCAGCCAGCCATTACTCATTCGAGGACCGGCTTCGCAAGATGCTTGATGGGGCAGAATTTGAGATTGTAATCGTCTCTCCCTGGATCAAGAGACATACCTGGAATCGAATACGAGGCCCTCTGCCCAAGTTCGTCCGCAAAGGGGGGAAGCTGAAGGTTTTTATGCGAGGTTGCGAGTCCGACTATCGTCTTGGTATGAGCGACGACCTCCACGAGGAAGTAGCAAGTTTGGGTGGCGAAATTACGCTGGTCGCTCATCTTCATGCCAAGATCTATCTGGTGGATCGAAGAGAGGCAATTGTTGGCTCTGCCAATCTCACCAAAGGCGGCATCGATGACAATTATGAAGCGGGCCTGTGGATTTGCGATCCTGCTGCCATCAAGGAGATCTGTTCATTTATCGACGGCCTACAACATTCGGAATCGACCAGAACGAATCGCTGAAGGCAACCAGAAGAATCGCCGATGACAACCCAAGAGAACTGCTGATGATGGACCGGTTGATGATAATGCAATACTCGCCTGATCTTGTCTATATGCCGGAGCAGGACACTTACCTGCTCCTGAAAGCTGCTCTGGCCGAGGTCCGGCCAAGCGATCTTGTTCTTGAGATCGGCTGCGGCAGCGGTTTCGTGTCCAAGGAGCTTGAAGGTATTGCGCTGAGCATTCTGGCCACTGACATCAATCCTCACGCCGTCCTGGCAGCGAAAGCGCTAGGGGTCGACGTAGTGAGGGCTGACCTTTTTCAAGGCATCAACGGAAGGTTCGACCTCATCCTCTTCAATCCTCCATACCTCCCCACTGTGCCGGAGGAGAGGACTGGCCAATGGATAGATTATGCTCTGGACGGAGGCGAAGACGGTCGGGAGGTCATCGCCCTGTTTCTGAAAGACCTAATGTCTCATCTGCGCCCGGCGGGAAGAGCGTTGCTGCTGATATCCAGCTTGACGGGGCTCGAAGAGGTGCGGGAGATGGCTGTCGCGCAGGAATTTCATACTACGGTTGTGACCACGGAGAGATGCTTCTTTGAGCAGCTTCATGTTTTGAGGATATCCGTCGCGCATGAAAGAGATTAGTGATCTCTTGTTCTCTTTGGGCCATTCGGCCCGGACTCGTTCATAATATTGTCTATTTGATTATTCTATACAAATTATATGTCTAACTTTTGCGGACCGATTTAAGCTTTAGACATATTATTAATATAAGATAATTTAAATGCTCTCCAAACCTGCTATTTTCCATCTCGCAATTCTATATAATAATTAATTAATACAATTGTTTTGTCTATCAAATCGTTATTATCGGGCTGGGTTCTTTGGATCGTTATCTGATGCATTAGCAGATATTTATTGCTTTTATTAGGCAATATTGCTCGATCTTGCATAACTTTATATTTTTGAAAAATTAGGGAAAAATGCAGGGCGCTCTTGCAGTATGCTAATGGTGATAAAACAATGAAACTTCGGGTAGTCAGTTCCAAGAAGGAGATCGATGATCTGAACAAAAATGAACAGCTGATACACCTGGCATTTCGGGCAGCCAACACGGATATCTTCAAGCTCCTGCAGAACTGTCCCAGGGTCAGGGCCGTTCAAGTGCCGTCCTCCTACCGCAAGACTCTATCTCGGGCCAGCGAGATGTTCCTGGTGATGCAGGGTGTGGAGCTGATCGAAGG
>RPOO01000221.1 GCA_003857025.1 Methanothrix sp. | reverse complement strand
GACGGATTCCCGTTTGGATCGAGGTGTTGAGGTCCTGAAGGATATACTTGTCGCAGTTAAGTACATGAATGAGAATCTCGGCGCTAAGATGGACAATCTTGGGGACAAGATGGATAGTCTCGGCGCTAAGATGGACAATCTTGGGGACAAGATGGATAGTCTCGGCGCTAAGATGGACAATCTTGGGGACAAGATGGATAGTCTCGGCGCTAAGATGGATAGTCTCGGTGGCAAGATGGACAGCATGCTCGATAAACAGGACGATCTGATTACTGAGGTCAAGGATGCCAGAAAGGACCTCAAAGACTACATGGATCGGAGATTTGAGCGGATCGAGGTCGATGTTGCAGAGATGAAAACCGCGCTGAAAGAAAAAGGACTAATTTAGTGGAACGCAACTCTTTTTACCGATGTGCCTTTGGCTCTGCATCGGAAATATCTATTATTTTATAGCATTGGTTAATTTATGGCGTTGATTGCCTAAGATCTGTTCGAATGACCAATTTCAACAAATTTCCAAAGAGTTAATATCCTTTAAGCTCTTCTATCTTACTGATATAGGTTCATGGAGGAACTTAAGATATGGGTGATTTGGACGGCGGAAAAACCAAAAGCCATTTGCGGGAAGGCACTCAATTCTTTTATTATCCTAATCCTAATATTGTCCCTATCTTACTAATCGAGATATTTAGCCTCCTGACAAGAAAGAATGTCCGGGGATCTGACAATTGATCGCCTATGGCTCAGTTCAAGAGGTTAAGCCATTTTCCGGTACTGCGAGCGCCTTCGGGCCTCTTTTAAATCAGGAGAAATTCCGGCCGGGTATGAGAAGATGTATCCGATTAGTGATCCTTCTGACTGTTTTTCTAATATTCGCGGTCGCCTTTTCATCTCCCGTGTTCGCATTATCACACGATCAGAATGCAAAGCCTGAGCCTTTTAATGAGTCAACAAAAGTTTTCATGAGTGTATATGTCTTGAACATTGGCAATTTGGATGTGGAGACCGGATCGTATACCATCGACTTCTATCTCATAATGAAAAGCGATAAGCCATATTCAATAGACAGTCTTGAATTCATGAATGGATATATAACCAAGTTAGATAATGAGTCCAGCGATCCTCACGAAAAAATTTATCGCATACGAACACAGCTATTTACCAATGTTGATTTACAGAATTACCCATTCGATGAGCACAAATTGTCTATCGAGATCGAAGATGAAACAAATACAACCGGAAGTCTAATCTATATTTTTGATGAGAAAAACAGCGGTATTGATCCTGATGTTACCATGGTTGGCTGGCAATCAGAGGGTTTCAGTGGTGGACAAATCATTCATCAATACCCCAATTTTAATGGTACCTTCTCTCGCTTCTTTTTTGACATTAATATAAGAAGGGCGAAGGTCGCTTCGACGGTTAAGCTATTTCTTCCTGTTTTGCTTGTAATAATCGTTTCTCTTCTCTCGTTACTGTTTAAGGGCGATCGAGTATCGACCAGGATAACCGTCAACAGCACCATGCTCCTCGCAACAGTATTGCTGCACTTTAGAATGGGGGAAGGCCTTCCACCCATCCCCTATCTCACCTTTGCCGATCAGTTTATGATTTTGACCTATCTTATTATGATCACTGTGCTCGTCAGCGGAGTCCTGGTCGCACTTTATGCCGAAAGAAAGGACTACTGCCGAGCAGATATGGTTTATAAGTATGCTTTGTATTTCATTCCCGTTGTAACTGTTTGCTCGTATACTATAATGTTCGTATCATTATGGATAAAGGCATAAAGCTCATGCGATTTTAAACGCCGGCAGATTTGACAGAATCGAAGTCCGGGTTCTCGGAGGCGGAAGCAATCCGGAAGGCTCGCGGACCGATCTGGCCGAAAACGGCTTGATCTTTTTCCGGTTTTGCCCTTGGATAACTGTTGTTTCGCTCTTCCGTCTAGCGAATGCAGCATAATTCGAGAATCTGCAAAAGATTGATCATCCAGAACCGCACCTACCCTTGAGGAACAGGTGGATGCTATGTTTCAGACTGAGGCCATTGAGAAGGCGAAGGAGCACTTTGCCAAGCTGCTTGAGGCGCAGCTCAAGCGTGTCGAACAGATGAAGGCGGGAGAGGATTGGGCGGACTACAGCAAGCTCAAACCCATTGTCGTGGGCGTCGTTGCCGGTGACGGCATCGGCCCCTACATCACCAAAGAAGCCGTGCGCGTACTGGAGCACATCCTGGCGGCGGAGATTGCAGACGGAAAGATCCAGCTCAAGAGCATTCCCGGCCTGACCATCGAAGAGCGGGCTGCTGCCATGAAGGCACTGCCGGAAGAGACGCTTGTCGCCTTGAAGGAGTGCCACGTCATCCTCAAGGGGCCCCTGACCACGCCCAAGAAAGGCGACAAATGGCCGAACCTGGAGAGCGCCAACGTGTCCATGCGCCGTGAGCTGGACCTCTTCGCCAACGTGCGCCCTGTGAAGGTGCCTGAGAAGGGCATTGACTGGATCTTCTACAGGGAGAACACGGAAGGCGAGTACGTGCTGGGCAGCAAGGGCTTCAACGTCACTGAGGACCTGGCGGTGGACTTCAAGGTCATCACCACGCAGGGAGCCGAGCGCATCGTGCGCCTAGCCTTTGAGTATGCCAAGAAGAACGGCATCAAACGCGTCTCTGCCGTCACCAAGGCCAACGTCATCAAGACCACGGACGGCAAATTCCTGGAGACTGCCAAGCGAGTGGCCAAGGAGTATCCGGACATCCAGTTCGACGACTGGTTCGTGGACATCATGGCCGCGAAACTGGTGGACGAGAAGCGCAGGAAGGACTTCAAGGTCATCGTGCTGCCCAACCTCTACGGCGACATCCTGACCGATGAGGCTGCGGAGTTCCAGGGCGGCGTGGGAACCGCAGGGAGCGCCAATATCGGCAAGAGATACGCCATGTTCGAGGCCATCCACGGCTCTGCGCCGCGCATGGTCGACGAGGGGCGGGCAGGTTATGCCGATCCGGCCAGCATGATGCGAGCCTGTGTGATGCTGCTGCGCCATATCGGCTTTGTGGATCAGGCCGCCAAAATGGAGATGGCACTGGACATCTGCGGCCAGTTCGAGAAGAAAGTCGTCCTCACGGGCCGCGCCGACGGAGCCACGGGCGCACAGTATGCCGACTACGTCATGGAGACCATCAGGGACCCGAATCTGGAAAGCCGCTGGAAGAGCTACCAGAGCTAGAGCTTTTGCCAGAGGTGCCGGAGGTTAGTGAGATGCCGGCGTCCAGAGAGGTAAAGCTTTAGCCGAATAACGGCATTAGAATCTATGTGGAAAATTTCGCAGAAACATATCTAAAGCTGAGCCGGGAGGACTTCTCCCTGCTCGGCGCTATCGAGGCCGGGATGAAGGATCATGAGTGGGTCCCCATCTCGGAGATCTCGCAGCTCTCCGGCTTGCCTTTGCGCAAAGTCGAACATAGATTGGAGCAACTTTTTGAGCTGAAGCTGGTCACGCGAGAGACTCTGCACTACGACGGCTTTCAGATGGACTTCGACGCCTATGATCTTCTGGCATTATCCGATTTTGTTAAACGAAATTTTGTATTGAGCATCGGCGACCGGATTGGGGTGGGCAAGGAGGCGGTGGTCAATGCCGCTATGGGAAACGGTCCTCTGGCCATCAAGTTCCACCGCCAGGGCCGAGCCTCTTTCAAGCATGTGCGCCGCTTGCGCGACCACCTCACCGACCTGCCGCGATTGCCCTGGCTTCATGCCGCTGCGCTTGCGGCTCGCCATGAGTTCGAGGTCATGCGAAAGCTCTATCCGGCGGTTGCTGTGCCAAAGCCCGTGGCACTGAGCAGACATGCTCTGGCAATGGAGATGATCTCAGGAGATCAGCTTGGCAAAGTCACCGTCAGCAATCCCCAGGATTGCCTGGATATGATCCTGGATGACGTAAGAAAGACCTGGGGCCTGGGCGTTGTCCACGCCGATCTGAGCGAGTTCAATATTCTTGTAGCCGAGGGGGATGAAGGCCCAAGGATCATCGATTGGCCGCAGGCGGTAGATCTTGCCCATCCTCATGCCGAGGAGCTTTTGACAAGAGACGTATCCAACGTGCTGCGCTTCTTTTGGCGCAAGTACAAGATCGAAATGCCGCTGGAGAGCGCCCTGGAGCTGGTCACAGGGAAGGAGGCCGAACAGGTTTGAGCATCTTCGGAGTGGATATCGCCAGCGGATCGCCGCACAGCCGCCAGAGTCCGAGCTATTCGCTGGTGATTCTGGAAGGAGATGCAGCCATTCCTCACCACATGATCAGCAGGCATAAGCTGATCCGGCTCATCAGGGAGCGGCAGCCTGAGATCGTGGCGCTGGACAATGTCTACGAGCTGGCGGACGATCGATCAGACCTCATCAACTTGCTGAGGCGTCTTCCGGCAAAGACGAAGCTGGTGCAGGTGACGGGTGGCGAGAGGCCAGAGTCTCTGGTCAAGGTAGCCAGATGGCACGGCATTACCTTCGACCGCACAAAATCGCTGGAAGAGGCTGAAGCCTGCGCCCGGCTGGCTGCCCGAGGCGTCGGCGCAGTTTTATTCGCCTTCGAGGACCGCACTTTTGTCAAGGTGAGCCGCCGCCGTTCGCCTGGCCGGGGCGGATGGAGCCAGAACCGCTACTCTCGCAAGATTCACGGCGCAGTGAAGGGCCTGGCCCGCGAGGTGGAAAAGCAGCTTCGTGAGGCGGGGCTGGAGTTTGCCTCCCGTGCCGTGGAGGGCCTGGGCGGCTACACCCGCGCCGAGTTCATCGTGGAGGCGGCGCGCGATAAAGTGCACATTGATCCCGGCTATTACTGCGATGCCCAGCTGAAGGTGCAGAGCATCGAGCGCCCCGATCTGAAGTGGGGCCCACTCTTGCAGCGGCGAGGCTACATCATCGTGGGCCTGGACCCCGGAACCACGACAGGCATCGCTGCCCTGAACCTCAGCGGTGAGCTGGTGGACCTGATCAGCTCCCGTGCATTGTCCTCCTCGGACGTGATCGAGTGGGTCGCCGCGCGCGGGCGGCCATTGGTTGTGGCGACCGATGTCTTTCCCACGCCCGGAGCCGTGGAGAAGGTGAAGCGAGCGTTCAATGCGGTTTTGTTTTCTCCCGGTTCGGATGTCCCGGCTGAAGAAAAAATCGCTATGGCAAAGGAGTTCGGCTACAAGAACGATCATGAGCGCGACTCTCTTGCCGCAGCGGTCAGTGCTTTT
>RPOO01000220.1 GCA_003857025.1 Methanothrix sp. | reverse complement strand
CGGAATATGCTCGATAATGGCAGATGCTCATAGAGCAATTGATAAACAAAGCCGAAGGGCGGATTGTTGCCCTTCATGAAGAAGAGAGCAATTATTGCTAATATTATATAATACCTGGCCTTTTCCAGGCGGAAGGATGCGAAGCATGCGATGGGGATGGTGACGGCTGCCAGAAGAAAAGGCGCAAAGAGGTATTTATTCTGAAAATAAAGGAGGAAAAGGAACTCATAGTCTTTGCCAAAGAGCATCAATGCTTGGGGAAGGGACGGTGCGAAGAAATAAAGCCAGAAATATTTCGTGGACCCGGAAACGCTTCCTATGGCTTCGCCGCCTTTTAGAATATCACTCAAGAAAAAGAAAAGCATCGGCATCTGGATCAAACAAAAGACGAAGAGGACCAATAGCAGCGGGAGAATGTATTTGGTTATGTTGCCCTTACCAATTATTAGATCCATTATAATATACATAAGCAGCATTAGCATAACTACAAATAAAAACTGCAGCTGCATGGCGGATATTCCGATGAGAAGGCCGCAGAGCAATAGGTGCCAAAGAGATCGCCGACGACTACCCATGGCGAAGCTATAGAGGATTATTGGAAGCAGGGCATATCCGATGAGATAGTAATAATATCCCACAATTACTCTGGTGAACAGCACGGGCGAAAGCATGTAAAAAAGGCCTGCCAAAGCCGAAGCAGCGTCGCTCGATCCGATGAGTTCCTTGGATAGCCAATACATTGAGGCCCCGGAGATAAAAAGGATGAGGACTAAGGATAGCTTGAAGAGCAATGGTGTGGCGATAAATGAACTGGCGCTCAAGAGCAGCTTAAAAATTGCGTCTGTGTTATATGAGTATGCACCAAGGTTATTTTGATACCAGGAATAAAGGCCGCAATCCAAAACGAGAGAGAGCTGTTCCGGATAGATAGGAATATTCCAATCATGAAGCAAGCCAATAGATCCGCTTGATGCCAAGACGTGTCTCAAAGCGAGGATCGATATGATCAGGTACGACGTCAGTATCCCCGCATCCCTTCGCTTCATTAGTTATGGAAAGTCTCAATTCTCATATAAAAAGTTATACGGGTAGTATTGGTGAATATCTTTAAAATTTTCTAAATGAGTTTAAGGCACAATTGCTAAACAATAAACCTATTTTGATAAAACTGTGAAGATTCATTGATGCAGAAAAGATTTTATAGAGCCGATCAGCTAACGGACGATGGGAGTCAGGCGCTTTTCCGGCGTCCTTTGGGAATGTGACATCAATGAAGATCTCTGTAGTTGGCGGAGGATATGTAGGATTGGTCAGTTCCACCTGTTTGGCTGAGCTTGGCCATGACGTAGAGATCATTGAGATATTTGAAGACAAGGTCAGGTCCATCAATTTAGGAATCCCACCGATTTATGAGCAAGGCTTGCAGGAAATGCTCTCCCGCCATGCGGGCAATAGGCTGAAAGCGACCACAGACTATTCCGATATTGCAAATTCCAATGTTATTTTAATTTGCGTAGGAACACCGCCGAAGAATGACGGGAGCGCCGACCTATCCATGATTGCATCAGCCAGCAAAGCCATCGGAGAAGCGCTCAAAGATAGTAAGGATTACCATGTCGTTGCTGTAAAGAGCACAGTTCCACCCGGAACCACCAGGAATGTGGTTATGCCTACGGTACTGGAGCACTCCGGCAAGTGTTCCGGAGAGGTCGGCTTTGTCATGAATCCGGAGTTCCTCCGGGAAGGCCTTGCGGTGCAGGATTTCATGAATCCCGATCGAATCGTTATTGGGAGTTATGACGAAGCTGCAGGAGACCTCTTTGCGCCGATCTATCAAGGATTAAAGGCACCGATGGTCCGCACCAGCCTGACGGCTGCGGAGATGATCAAGTATGCATCCAATGCCTTTCTGGCTACCAAGATCTCCTTCTCCAATGAATTGGGAAATGTGTGCAAGAGACTTGGTATCGATGTTTATGAGGTTATGAACGGAGTGGGCATGGATCATCGAATATCGCCTCACTTCCTCAATGCCGGTGCGGGCTTCGGAGGGAGCTGCTTTCCCAAAGACGTGTCCGCGCTGATACATCTCGCAAAAGATGTGGGTGAAGATCCCATATTGCTCAAGTCGGTGGTCGAGGTGAATGAGCGCCAGCCAATGCGGATCATTGAGCTTTTGGAAAAACGGGTGGGAAATTTGGCAGGGAAAAAGGTTGCCGTATTAGGATTGGCCTTTAAGAATGATACTGATGATGCCAGAGAGTCCCGATCCATTCCGGTCATTGCCGAGCTGATAGCGAGGGGTGCAAAGGTCAAGGCGTACGATCCCAAAGCCAATTCCTCCATGAGCAAAATCTATCCTGCTATCGATTATTTCCAAAGTGCATCCGATGCTCTAAAGGATGCAGATGCGTGCCTGGTTATGACGGAATGGCCTGAGTTCAGGAATCTGGATAAAGAGTTTGATCTGATGAGGTCGAGGGCGATAATAGATGCCCGAAAGGTTCTGTCCTGCAAAGATGCAGAAGGAATCTGCTGGTGATTCTATAAATAAAAGGTGACAGGATGGCGCATTTAAAAGTCAGAAAGGCGGTAATACCGGCAGCGGGGTTAGGAACGAGATTTCTGCCGCTCACCAAAGCCCA
Organism: Methanothrix sp.; assembly: GCA_003857025.1. GTDB lineage: Archaea > Halobacteriota > Methanosarcinia > Methanotrichales > Methanotrichaceae > Methanothrix. The sequence continues at coordinate 2,646 of RPOO01000220.1, read as the reverse complement.
GCCAAAGGAGATGTTGCCCGTAGTAGATAAGCCGGTTATCCAGTATGTAGTGGAAGAAGCAGTACTCTCCGGAATAGACGACATCCTGATAATAACCGGCAGAAGCAAGAGGGCGATAGAAGATCACTTTGATGCGTCTTTCGAGCTAGAGTATCGCCTGAAGCAGAATGGAAACGAACGGCTCTGCCAGGAGACGGAAAACCTCTCCAAAATGGTCGACATGCATTATATCCGGCAAAAAGAGCAAAGAGGCCTTGGCGATGCCATTCTTCACGCCAAAAAGCACTGTGATGGAGAGCCGTTTGCAGTCCTATTGGGCGACACCATTACCATCCCTCATAAGGGAGAGCGAAGTTGCACCTGCCAGATGATAGATGCCTTCAATAAATATGATCGCGCCATCATCGCCGTCGAGCCTGTTGCGAATGAGAAGATTAAGGATTACGGCATCATCGACGGGAAGAAGATCGAGGATGGCGCTTATATGATCCAAGATATCGTGGAGAAGCCAAAAATCGAAGACGCACCATCAAACTTAGGGGCTATCGGTCGATATATTCTTACTCCCGATATCTTCGTCCTCCTGGAAAATACCCTACCAGGACACGGTGGTGAGATCCAATTGACCGATGCCCTGAGGAGACTGGATGAGCCCGTAGGTTTAGAGACACGATGCAGAAGGTACGATATCGGCGATAAGCTGGGATGGATGAAGTCGAGCATCGAGCTGTGCCTTGAACGAGAGGAGTTCGCAGTAGAACTCAAGACATTTCTTAATCAATTGCTTATAAATGGACGAATGTAGCAGCAGAGTGGATCTTCGTGGCTTGGAACTATAAAACGGAAGTAGAAGCGATAACAGAGGACCTCGGGGATATCTCCTTTGAGGGCAAGAGGATTTTGATCACAGGTGGAGCAGGATTCCTGGGGTCCTGGATGTGCGATGTGCTGGCCGCTCAGGGTGCAGAGGTCATATGCGTTGATAATCTAGCCAGCGGCCAAAAATCGAATATCGCCCATTTGCTGCCCACAAAGAGGTTCACGTTTATCGAACACGATGTCTCCGTGCCCATCGGTTTCAAGGAGGGGGAGTTGGATTTGGTTGTGCATATGGCCAGCCGAGCGTCGCCCTTTGAGTTCGAGCATTTTCCGATTGACATTCTCAAGGCCAATACCATCGGGCTGATGAATTCCCTTGAAATTGCCAGAGACCATGACGCCAGGCTGCTTTACACGTCAACCAGCGAGACCTATGGCAATCCACAGGTCGTGCCCACGCCGGAGAGCTATTATGGCAATGTGAACGCCATCGGCCCAAGAGGGTGCTATGATGAGGCCAAGCGATGCGGTGAGGCTTATGTCACCGCTTACCAGACGCAGTACGGGCTCGACGTTAGGATGGCGCGAATATTCAACACCTATGGGCCACGCATGAGATTTGATGGGATCTATGGCAGAGCCATACCGCGATTTTTGGATCAAGCTCTGCACAATAGGCCTATAACCGTTTTCGGAGACGGCAGCCAAACCAGAAGCTTCACCTATCTGTCTGACCAGATGGAAGGACTTCTCAAGCTGGCAGCCCTGGATAGCGCCAAGGGAAGTGTGGTGAATATCGGTAATGATAAAGAGACCACCATCCTGGAATTGGCGAAGACCGTGCTGGAATTGACCGGCTCAAGCTCAGAGATAGTTTACTCACCGCTGCCAAAGGACGATCCCTTGCGAAGAAAGCCTGTGATAACCAGAGCGTGGGAGCTTTTGGGTTGGAAGCCGAAGGTGCCGCTTGGGGAAGGATTGGCCAGGGTTATCGAATGGCAAAGAGCTTTCTGTTTCAATAAATAGCAGAGAAGCCGCTATCCTCGCTTCGTATACCCCAATCCCATATGTTAAATACATGAAATTCAACTACAAGATGATGTTTGAACGCGGTACTAAAATAAAACCAGAGATAGAAGCGGTTATCCATCAAGGAATTTTTTCTGATTTAAGATACATATTTCTATTATTTTTCGGCACACGAATTATATTAACACTTATTGGCGTATTGTCCCGTATTCTTCTGGAACCATATCACGGCAAGGAATATGTTTGGGTTTATTCAGATAAATTGTGGCTCGATATTTGGGGTGTTTAGGATACCGGATGGTATCTTTCAATCGCAGCCGACGGCTATTCGGCTACACCTGTGCTGGGTGCTCAGGCAAACTATGCTTTTTTCCCGCTATATCCTCCCTAAGCTCCCCATTTTTTAGGCACATGGCGCTGCTGCATGGCGATTATTGGTGGACAATAGGCACCTTGCTTTGCGAAGGAAAAACGATAGTATTAGCCGTGTTTCCATCTCTCCTTTGCCTAATTGATGGGGAGCTCAGGATCCTCTGTTGATGAGATTTTTTGGGTATATCCCACATTCCGCACTTTAGACTCTCGACGCTAGAATTTTCCATTCATAATTATCCGAAATATTTTTAAATAAATAGCGAATAGTCCATTTTTGAAGGGAAGTTACATGGATTTGGATGTCCAATCGTACAATCTAGGCCATCTTGGCATAGTAGCTGGAATTTTTGATGCGTTGAAAATCGCTGAAGTGATAGACAGAGTCCTGCCAAAACAAGGCTCAAATAATCTTCCTCACTCGAT
>RPOO01000219.1 GCA_003857025.1 Methanothrix sp. | reverse complement strand
CGTGGCGCTGGATGATGCAGCCAAGTATAAAATTCCCATTCTAACTCCGCCGGAGTTCGAGGTGCTGCTCGATGAGAGAAAATGGGATGAGTATGCGTTTGATGAGATTGAATGAAGAGCGACAGTCTTCTTGTCCATTCATGGCAAGCATTAATGGGCAGAGTAAACTTGTCATATCTGAAAGGCTCATTCTGAAAGGCTTATTAACGAGTGGATGAAAGCAAGGCGCATGAAACTGAACAACCAAGCCAAGGTCGGCCTGGTAACTATCCTCTGCCTCCTGGCACAGGGATACCTATTCAGCTACATCTTGAAAGTGGAGCCAAGTCCCGTGCTATCCTTTGTGCCGCTGTTTCCTTATGTGGTTTACATCTATGCCCGCGGCAGTAGGACCTGGTATTACAATAAGCCGCTCTACTGGATGGCGGCTGTTGTGGCCTTGACGCTTTTCGATATCGCGCCGTTCGTCTACAGTGCTGTGAAATAACGAAATAGAGATAAAGCGATTGAATTAAAGACATTGAATTAAATATATGAGATTATTGGACCGTAAATCAAGACTAGGGTCCTTGCCCGATATTCGAAAAATCTTTAAATCAGGCTCGCCAAAATGATTTTTGATCAAATCGTTTCCGCAATTGCGCGGTAATTCGATCACGTAATTTACAGGCAAATCAGCAGGCAATTTGGCGAGTGATGCCGATCATTGGCCACAGTCGCCACAGCCCGGTGGTGAGATTATGCGTTTCAGGGACCGAACAGATGCAGGAAGACGGCTCGCCGAGGCCTTGGCGGGATACGCGAATGAGGATGTTGTAGTCTACGCTTTGCCGAGAGGCGGCGTGGTCTTGGGCTATGAGATTGCCAGGTCGCTACATGCGCCGCTGGATCTGGTGATTACGAGAAAAATCGGTTATCCGGGCAACGAGGAGTGCGCAGTGTGCGCCGTGGCCGAGGATGGCGACATGATCTGCGACAGCTTTGCCGAGTCCAAGCTGGATCGGGAATGGCTAAAGGGCCAGGCGGAAAAACAGATGCAAGAGGCGGCTCGCAGAAGGCAGGTCTATTTGCAGGGCCGCAAGGTGCAGCCCTCCGGCGGGAAGGTAGCCATCATCGTAGACGACGGGGTTGCTACCGGGCTTACCATTCTCCTGGCGATCATCGAGGTCCGGCACCAAGGCCCGAAGAAGATAGTAGTTGCAGTCCCGGTATCATCTGCAAGCGCAGCAGAACGGATACGAGAGGAAGCGGATGAATTTATTGCCCTGCAAATCCCAGCATCGTTTATGGCCGTCGGGGAATTTTATGAGAAATTTCCGCAGCTTGACGACGATGAAGTTTTAAAGCTCATGAACCAGGCTCAAGACCTGCATTGAAGCATGATCAAAATGTGCTATGAAGCAAATTTAAGACATGCGATAAAATACATTATGACATATTTCCAAGCGCCCAAAAGACATACGATCCGATAAGAAACGACATAATACAAATGCAGCGCAATTGCTGAACTATCTGCCCGATCATAACTCATCCTGCTACGGTCCCCTTGGCAAAGGATAGCATATGTGGTGCATGTGGAAAACTATATATTCTCGTCCTGCTTACGGAGCGGCCCGTGCATTATCCAGAGATAACTGCGGAGACCATCATTACCATCACAGGATTTTTAGGAGCTATTCTGCTTCTCCTTGATGTAATTGCATTGAGGTGAACCCGATTGATTTCAAAGAACCGCCGATCAATACCAAGCGATATAGATGCAGGTGCATTACTTCCCACGGCCCCGACCAATTGATTTTTTAGCTCTTGTGAAAAGGAAGGGCGAAGAGGTTCAGGAAGGAGGAATAAGGACCTGAGCTCTTCGCCAATGGCAGACGTACATCGTAATGGTCGACGAATGATTAGCCAAATCTATATTAGCTTTTATTTTATTTAACTTTTTCGGTATATTTAATCTGTCTGGTGAAGAACTATTATGGTTTAATGAGTATGATATCTCGGCTAAAATAGGCGAAGAGTAGAAGTAGCAGCTGATATATGAGTTGATTCATAATTTCCGTTTGGCATAAGAATCGAGAAGCTGTGAGCGCGCATCTTTATTTTATTTGATGTGGCCTAATTGGGAGGGGACGCTCGGAATGAATATGATGGGTAATATTGCGCAAGACATCGATGATTATGGGAAGGCTCTAGCAGTATATGAGAAGATGCTGGCCATGAAGATGGATTCGGCAAAAGAGAGCAACATCTACCGAAAAATAGGAGATCTCCACCTCGAAATGGCCAGGAGCGCGAAGAGCCGGGATATGTGCGAGCAAGCCATTTCGGCATACAAGAGGGCCCTGCAAGGATTGAGTAAAGAGCGCGATCCTGCTTTGCGTGCAAAAGTCCTGCGAAGCTTGGGTTTAGCCTGTTCTGCTAATGTTGATCTCGCAGATAAAGCCGGAAGCTTGAAGGTTGCGGTTAACGCCTTTCGCGACGCATTGCGTTTCTTCTCCCTCGATAGCACGCCCCAGGATTATGCCATCATCCATCAGGAAATGGCAGTTGCCGCAAGAAAGCTGGCCGAGCTGGAAGATCGAGCCGAAAACAGCAAGACGGCCATCAAATCCTGCAAAGAATCCCTCAAGGTCTTCACTCAAAAAGACAATCCCCAGCAATATGCTAATGCAAAGACAAATCTCGGCAGCGCTTATCTTACGCTGGCCGAGGTGGAGGACAGAGTGAGGAACTCCGAGCAGGCCATTGCAGCCTACCGCGAGGCACTGCCGGTCTATCCGCCGGACCGATCATCTGAACAATATGCAGCCATCATGCATAATCTGGCGGCAGCATACCTCTCGCTCTCGGAAGCAAAGGATCGAGTAGCCAACTGCAAGCGGGCTATCGAGGCGTGCCGGGATGTCCTGCAAATCCGCACAAAAGACAGGAATCCGTTGCCCTATGCTGCGACTCAAAATAACCTGGGAAATGCCTATCTTGCCCTGGCCGGGGAGGAAGATAGCCTGGAGAACTGCCGGAAAGCACTGGATGCCTACCGCAGGGCTTTGCAGTTTTACTCTCTGGGAGAATTCCCGGAACAGTGGGCAGCGACGCAGTCCAATTTGGGAAACGTCTATTTGATCCTCGCCGACAGCGAGGACTATGCTGAGAACCTGCTGAAGGCCATTCGCGCCGCCCGTGAAGCACTTACGATCTACTCTCCGGAAAACTATGCGGAGGACTATGCCGAAGCTCAAAAGATTCTCTGGTTGGCTTATCTTACATTGGCCGACATTGAGAATCGGCCTGAGAACTGTCTGCTGGCCCTGGACTCCTGCCAGGAGATCCTGCAAATTTGCACAAAGGAGCGCGATCCCCTGAAACATGCCTCATCTCAGAAGGACTTGGCCATAACCTACAATATGCTGGCGGATTCGGAGTTTTCGCCCGAAGCCAAGGCGGAGGACTGCCAAAGGGCCGCCATGGCCGCCATCAAGGCCATCGAAATTTATGGCGCAAAAGATTATCCGGAAGAGCATGCCGAGGCACAGATGCTGCTCTGGGCTGCGTATTCAGCTTTAGCAGAGGTGGAGGATAAGCCTGAGAATTGCAGAAGAGCCATCGCGGCCTGCGAAGCGGCTTTGCAGATCTATGACGAAAGAAAGCCTTCGGAGTGGGCGGATGCAAAGAAGGATTTGGGCTACAGCCTCATCACTCTGGCTGAAATTGAAAACAGGGAGGAAAACTGCAAAAGAGCGATCGATGCCTGCAACGCCGCCCTGGAGCATTATTCGCAGGAGGATGCTCCCTTGGAGCATGCTGATGTCCTGAGGGATCTGGCCTTTGCTTATGTCACGATGGCTGAGGAGAAGGACAAAGCAAATTGCTGCAAAACGGCATTGAAGATCTATCGCAAAGCCAATAAGATCTACATCTCTGCAGCCGAACGGATGGAAACGGGGGGTGACTTGGGGGCCTCGCAGGCTCGCCTTCTGGCCGAAAAATGCAGCAGATCCGTGGAAGCCTGCAAGGCGATTATAAAAGCGAGCCGCAAGTCCAGGGGACCATCAGCACCCGTAAGGAGACACGAGCAATGAAAGCGGAAAGTAAGGAACTCACAGATGAACAGAAAGCGGAGTATTTCCGTAGGTCCTACACTTCCGTCGATGGTCTGTGGTTTATGATGATCGAAGAGAAGTATGGCTTTGAGGAGGCTCTGGAGAGGGATGAAGCCGTCTGGAAGGTTCTACCCAAGATCCAGGCCCGCGCCATCAAACAGATGATGAATCTGGATCGCGGCCTGGATGGATTGCAGGAAGCCGTTGCCGTTCGCATGGCATTGGAGGGCTTCGATTTTGATCTGGAGGCGAGCGAGTGCGGCTTTTGTCTGACCATTAGCAGATGCCCTTGGCAGGAATTGATGAGAAAGTCGGGACGGCTGCACATATCCGAAAGGGTAAGCGGCGTTATCTGCCGAGCAGAGCACTCGGTATGGGCATCCGAATTCGATGAAGATGATGCCGAAAAGATCGGATTCGAGCGTGAGACGCGTATATGCCAGGGCGCGGAAAAGTGCATTCTCAGGTTCGAACGGTCGCGAGCCTAATTTAATCAATTTTTATTATTATTTTAAAACAGTAGACATATTTTATTCATGGATTTAATCAATCAGCAAATTAGGGATCGTTTGAGCATTATTTCTTATCGTTCTCTCGCACACATCCTATTTGTGCTAAATGGATCGACAGATCAGTTGTATAACTATTATAACATATCTCGATCGTAAAAGTTATAAACTTAAAAAAATATCAGTTGAAGTATGAAGGATGCTGCTCGATCGAGGACAACTTACTATGACTTGGTTCGCGAGTACTTGACTGTGAATCATCCAGGGCTGTTCAGAGTCCTGCTGACACTGACTCTGGTTGCACTGGTTGGCCTCGTCGTATTCCTGGCTGCGGACATACTGTCATTGGGATCGAATTCCGTCCATTCTGCGCCGTTTGCTGCCATCGATTCGCAAGGCTTGAATGAGGGACTATCCGCGGCAACGAGCATAGGTGCGCAGGGGGCGAAGGCTTTGGCAACCAATGGATCACGCAAAGAAAACGTCTCACCCGCAATAGCCTCCGGCTCGATCGTGAAGACAATTGCCACAAACGACGCCAATTCTTCGCGCATGAGCAAGACGACATCAAGTCGCACAGCCAGCAGCTCCCCGGGGATCGGATACACATCCGGTAGTGGTGGCGGATCTTCCAAACAAAGCAGCAGCAAGAAGAATACTGCAGCAAAACCAAGCACCGTGAGCAGCTCAAGTACAGCCTCGTCGCCATCAGACCCGT
>RPOO01000218.1 GCA_003857025.1 Methanothrix sp. | reverse complement strand
TATATTTCAACTTTAAGAAATGGGGTCTCGGATCCACCGGCTACCACGATCAGCTGCGTAATAGCTTCTGGCTCTTCCTTGCCACCTGGATTCATGAGGCATTTAAGGACGGCGTATGGGTATTTTTAAGAACGGCTGTGCTGGATGTTCTAATCTTGCGACGGACGCTGGCCAGAAGCCCGGTCAGATGGGTCATGCACATGTCCATGTTCTATGGATTCCTGATGCTTGCGGCTCTCTCGGGCCTTGGACTTATGCTTGATATCATCGAGCACTTCAACCTGATCGGGCTCGCCGAGCAAGCCGAGATTGCCAAAGAGGCTCTGTCTCTGCCCTTCGATCTCTTCGGATACCTGCTTCTCATCGGCACAATCATTGCCCTGTCCAGGAGGATTCTGCTCAAGTTCGTGAGGGATAACACCACTGCTTACGATGCTTTCCTTATTGGCGCAGTATTTCTGATCACTATCACCGGATTTTATGCCGAGTGGGTGCGCGGCAATTCGTTCTTGCTCGGAAATGCTTTCGAGTATCCCGTCTATGCACCTCACTTCGCTCTGATTCACACCGTTCTGGCCCTGGGCCTGTTCTGCTTTGTTCTGCCCTGGAGCAAGTACATTCACGTGATTGCCACACCCATGACACTTTTGGCAAACAGAGGAGGAGAATAAAATGGCGGATCAAAAAGGTTCCAAGCCCTTAATGACGGGCTACATGATGTCCACGCAGCTCATGGAGGTCGATGGCTGCAACAGGTGCCAGGAGTGCATGAAGTGGTGCCCGACCTTCGCGGTCAGGCAGGATCGGCCCGGCATAACACCCATGTACAAGAATGCCAAGTGGAGAGAGCTCATGGCCAAGAGTCAAAGCCTGCGTGCCAAAATCTTCGGCCCCAAGCCACTCAATGATGACGAGATGAAGCAGTTCACCGATGATACGTATAGCTGCACCACTTGCGGCGTCTGCGGAACGGTCTGTGAAGCAGGAATCAAGACTGTAGAGCTCTGGGAGGCCATGCGGCCCAACCTGGTCAAGCGTGGCGACGGACCGATGGGGAAACAGTCCTTTTTCCCTAAGCTACTCAAGAGTGATAGAAATCCCTACCAAGCAAAGCAAGAAGATCGCTTGTGCTGGGTACCTAAGGATATCAAGATCCAGGAATCCGGAGAGCTGTTCTATTTCGCAGGATGTACGGCGGCATACAGGCAACAGGCCCTGGGAGTAGCGACGGTCAGAATCCTCGACAACCTTGGCGCGGATTTCGCCATGCTGGGCAAGGATGAATGGTGCTGCGCCTCCGCACTTGTAAGAACCGGCCAGAGGGAAATCATGGCCGAGCATGCAGTGCATAATGTCGATGCTCTTAAGGATAGAGGAGCTAAGAACGTATTATTTGCATGCGCTGGCTGTCTGAGAAACGCAGCCGTAGACTGGCCTATGTGGTATGAAGGGTACATCCCCTATGAAACCATGCCGCTCTCTGTATTCTTGAGAGAGAAGATAAGAAAAGGCGAGGTTGAGTATAAAATACCGTTGAACTACAAGTTCACGTATCATGACCCGTGCCACAATGGCAGGCATCTCATGCACCTGAAGGGAAAGGACTGGGCATTTGAAGCTGCCAGGGATTGCATCCAGTCTATTCCTGGCGTCAAGTTCCAGGACATGGTCAGAAACAGGGCTCTTCAGAGATGCTGCGGTGCGGGCGGTGGCGTGAAGGCCGGTATTCCAGATCTGGCCATGGATTGTGCTAAGGCCAGAGTTCAGGATGCAACCGACATTCAGGCTGAGGTTATCGCCTCCACATGTCCATTCTGCAGATTGAACCTAATCGATGGACGGAATTCCGCCCAATCACCGATAAAGATGGTGGATGTAGTTGAGATGATGGCAGCCTCGATGGGATTGAATACCACTATTCCGGAGAACCCGTACACCAAGTTCCAGTCTCAGGATGTCCTGGTATGCTCTCCTGCAGAGTGCAAGCTTGGCACAGTAGAGCGCAAGGAACCCGGTAAGGACCTGGTGGGCGAGGCTCACTAAACCCGATATCATCTAACTAGCGAGGGATTTCGGCTACGCCGAGTTTCGGACTGCTGGAATCTCTTAAACCATTCCTATTTTTTAATCGAGTTTTGGCATAATTTTGGCATGAGTTCGAATGTTTGCGAATTCTTGTCGCGTCGATTTGTGCGTTGCAGAGCTAGGGCTTCTTTTCCGCGCCAAAATTATGCACTGGAGATGTCAAAAGAAAAGGCGTGAAAAATGCAAAAAAGGATGTTGAAAAAGATGTTGCTATCCCATTGACGGCATATCGAATCCGCCTGGCATGCCTCCTGAAAATCCAGACATGTCAGGTGATTCGAATGAATCGCCATTGCTCATGTCAACCGAGTTTTCCGATACGCTATTTGGAGTGCTTATCGGGATTCTGGTGTTGGCCATATTGGATTGATTCAGCTTGGAATTGTTCTGGCTTTTCATTGCAGATACATTTCCGGATACATCTTTAAGTCCCATATTCTCGGTGAGGCCGCCCGCTCGATCGATGGAGAAAGATGGACTGCTTCCCTTTCCTCCGGGATTTGCGAGGTTGAGAGAGAAGCTGTCGCCGCTATTCATGGATAGATCGCTGCCGAGGAATGAGGAAAGTGCTCCGGTTAATGGATTTGTCGAGTTCATCTTGAACTGCATCAATCCTGCTTCCCCGGTCAGCATATTGAATGCGCCGCTGGAGGGATTCAAGGAGAAGCTGATAAAGTTGCCCGCCAAGGCATTAAGTCCACTGATGGTGATCTGATTTAGGTTTGTGCCGACGGCGACTATGGGTGCCTCCATCAAATTGCCGGTGATGTTCATGGAGTATTCATCTCCTTCTTTAACCAGATCGATGCTCTGGTGCTGGCCCTGTTGAAGATCCTTCACATCGGACGATACGGCAAAGCCGGGGGCGATGATGGACGTTTTAGCCTGGTTCTTCTCGACTCCTTCGCTCCGGTTCTCGGAGTCGTTAGCGGCGGTGCTGCTTACGTTTACCGAGATCTCGGCGGCATGGTCGGAAGACGACAGCGGCACAAAGATTACCGGCATGGGCAGATTATTAGGTGCGAACTTCAGATTGCGTATCTCTGCATTTGGAATCTCATTTACCATCTGGCCCGAATCCAAGAACCCAACCTCTCTTCCCTGGCCGTCCGTAACCAGAACTTTGGCTTTTCCGTTCTGCCAGATTTGCATATTGCCTTTGGTGCCGGACGATGTACTGGATGCGGTTGACCCTGAACCCGTGGCAGTGCTGTTGTCCGCATCGCAAAATTCGCACTTCTGCTGGCCGAGCCTTGAGGAGACGGATACGATCTCCAGAGTTTTTGTGCTGGCATTGCCGATGTAAAGCGTGGACTGCTCATTGGGGTTGATCGATGCTTGATAGCGCCAGGTGTTGGCGGTGCGATTTACCTCTACGTACCTCTCATTCTTGGGCCAATTATTATCATAGACCATGATTCGGGAAGTGCCGTTGCCCATATCCTCCACGGCGTAGGGGGTAATGGCATGTCCGCCGCTGCCGTCCGGCAGATACAAACCCATAACCCACCATTCGTTGGCATCCTTGCCGAGGGCGAAGGATTTGGTGAGGGTGTCCAAAACTGCATTAGGGGAATCCTTAATCTTTTCTGAGCCTCCGGGGCTTGTGACCTGTGTGACCCACCAATAGCCGATCTCCCGCTGAAGTGACTCATTTTTAAGGCTGAGATCGATGGTGTTTTGGCCTCCAAAGCCGCTCGGATTAACTTTGCTGAAGTAGATCAGGTCGCTGAGCACGGCCAGGCCCTCGCAGTGGCCGTAGCGCATGGCGGTAATTGCCGCCTCCATCCACATCTGTGCGGGATAAGTGAGCGTGCAATTCCCATCTTTGGTGCTGGCACAAACCCGGTCTCCGAACATGCGCTGCATCTCCGCAGGCGTCAGGTCGACGGTGGCTATGTCATCGCCGTAATTCTGAAAAGCAAAGCCGTTGATTCCAGGACGAAATCCGCTATCATCCGTCGCAGTTACGCCAGAAGCATTCGAAGATTTGGCATTGCTATCCGATGCGGCCATAGCGCCTGCAAAAATCGCATTCAAAGCCAGAGATAGGACCAGAAGAGCCCAAGTTTGCCGTCTCATTTTTATCTACCACTGCAAATTATCTGTTCTTGGCAATACGTTCTTCAGGACATATACGCTTTTTGCTGCACAATATTGTCTATAGATTTTGGAATTTTTCCAGGAAGTATATAGAAATTCAACCGCAGAAGTGGATCACATTTGTGTGTGATATAAAAAATTAAATTACTATAAATACGAAAACCGCTCAATATTAGTTTGCTAAATCAATTCTGTGTTAGAATCGCAGATCGATTTGAACTTGGAACCTGCTGAACTTAGAATTGGCTGAACTTGGAAACAATAAATAATTAAGATAAGCCGGTCCTGCAATGTTTAGGGAATGATGGAAATGAAGACAATCAAGAAAGAAGATCTTCCAAAGCTCATTTTGAGCATATTCGTCTGCCAGGGAGCGGGTGTCCTGGGATCGATCTTCACGAGAAGTTCAGTTTCCACCTGGTATCCTACTCTTGCGAAGCCCTGGTTTGCGCCGCCTGGATGGTTTATCGCAGCGGTCTGGCTTCTTCTCTTTACGCTCATGGGATTGTCATTGTTTCTCGTGTGGCGGGAAGGCTTGGGCCGAACTGCGGTGAAGGATGCAATCTATGTCTTTGCGGCTCAGCTTGGCGTTAACATCCTGTGGTCTGCAGCTTTCTTTGGCTTGCAGTCTCCGTTGGCAGGATTAATCGTTATAGCATTGCTCTGGCTTCTCATACTGCTCACGATCATCAAATTCCGGTCGATATCAAGAGATGCTTCGTATCTGCTTGTGCCATATATCATCTGGGTCAGCGTCGCAGCTTATTTGAATTACTCAATCTTGGTGTTGAATCCGTGAGCCGTGTGCCGCATTATTTTTTTTAGAAATTATAATTACCTTGCAAATCAAATCTTGCGAGCTGCGACCTGTCAAAGAGGTCTATGGAGGAGAAGCGAATGACGGCAAGAGAGCCAAAGAGGGACATGAAGAGAATTGCCGGGCGCGTGGTGGAGCGGATGGATGATATCATCGCCGCCATGCAGGATGCAGCCGATCAGGTCTCGCGTGGCATGCCCCTGAAGAATGTCCGCGTGGGAGGCTACCAGCTCTATCTGGCGAAAAAAGATATTGGCTATGGCGAATCCGGCCAGGCGGTCATCTATGTCATGGGACTATGAAGAGTATATTCGCATTCTGGAACATATTGCGAATGAACAGGGTATCTGCCTGAATGAGCAGGCC
>RPOO01000217.1 GCA_003857025.1 Methanothrix sp. | reverse complement strand
CGGTGCAAGAAGACCGGAGAGACAAAGACCATCTTCATCTCCCTGACCGGCCACGGTCACTTCGACCTGGCAGCCTACGATGCCTACAACGACGGAAAGCTGGTGGACTACGAGTATCCGGCGGATTTGGTGAAGCAATCTCTATCCAAGCTCCCGCAGGCCTGATGGCAAAGAGTGTCGGGAGGATCGGCTTCCTCATCAACCCCATTGCTGGCATGGGCGGGGCCGTCGGCCTGAAGGGCACGGACGGCCTGGCTGATGCAGCGGCGGCCAGGGGCGCAAAACCCCTGGCCTCCGAGCGCGCCAAAGCTTGTCTGAGACGGCTTGCCAAAGAGGCCGGACAGCTTTTCTTTTTCACCGCCAGCGGGTGCATGGGAGAAGACGCGCTAAGAGGATGCTGCCTGGATTTTTCCGTCGTCCATAATGCATCAAGCCCATCCGGCTCAGAGGACACGATCTTTGCATGCCGGGCTTTTTTAGAAAACAAAATCGATCTGCTCCTCTTCTGCGGCGGCGATGGAACGGCTCGCGACGTGGCTTCCGTTGCCGGGCAAATCCCGATACTGGGAATTCCGGCTGGTGTGAAGATGCATTCCGGCGTCTTTGCCATCAGCCCGGAGGCGGCAGCCGAGCTTGCCTCGGGCTTCATCAAAGGCGAGCTGCTGGCGCGAGATACGGAGATCGTGGATGTGGACGAGGATCTCTACCGCTCCGGAGAGTTGCAGACGAAGCTCTATGCTGCGGCCAAGACGCCCTACAAGCCCGTGCTGGTGCAGGAGCGCAAGAGGATCTACAGCTCTGCAGACGAGGATGAGTTCAAGAACCAGATTGCGCTCTTTGCCTCGGAGTTCATGAGGGATGGTTCTGCATACATCTTGGGCGCAGGAACTACCACGGCCAGGATCACTGAGCTTCTTGGGATGGAAAAGACTCTTCTTGGCGTTGATGTGGTCAAAAATGGAAAGTTGATTGTAAAGGACGCTAGCGAAAAGGATCTGCTGGACCTGGCGGGGAAAGAGCGCAGCGTCAAAATCATCTTGAGCCCCATTGGCGCGCAGGGATTCATTCTGGGGCGCGGAAGCCAGCAGATCAGCGCCGAGGTTTTGCGGCGCGTGGGCATAGACAATCTGATAATTGTATCCACGCCGCATAAACTGGCTGAGTTGTCTTATCTCCTGGCGGACTGTGGAGACACGGAACTGGATAAAGCGCTGTCGGGAAGACGGCGGGTAGTGACCGGCTATCGAATTGCCCAGCTAAAAGGGATCCTAGCGGCGACGGATATCTAATGATCCTGTATACGGAATGACCCCATTTATATGACGACCATCTAACGACCTCATTTTCCGCAGATATCGGCAATGCATGGCAACCTATCATCCCGGTCTTCGAGCTATGCAGCTTCCGAAAACTTTGACTTTTGGGCAACGCTGACGAAAGATGCAAGTGGGAAATGTTCCTGAATCGGATGGATTGCAAATTAAATGGTCGCTAATTGATATAAAAATCTGCACGAAGTATCGTCTGAGATATCTAGTCCAAAATAGTCCAGACATTCAGGACTACATATCGATATTAGAAATTGCATTTCTCAACACTTCGGCGGATAAATGCAATTTCGTCTCTTCTTCTCTCGTCAATGAAAGAGAATACCTCTTAATGATTCCGCCTTTTCCCAAAAGACAGGGAACGCTCATGCAAATATTGCTCTCCCCATAGTAGTCATCAAGACGTACAGAAAGCGGCATGATATTTCTTTCATCACTAAAGATGCAGTCCACAATTCTTGAAATAACCAATCCTATGGCATAATATGTAGCTTTTTTTCTAGCAATGATTTCATACGCAGCCCTCTTAGTTTTTTCAAAGCATTCGTTGATCGCTTCAGGGCTACATTCATTTAGATCGTCTAGCTTCATCCCACCAATAGAAGCATAAGACATTACAGGAAACTGCGAATCGCCATGTTCCCCAAGAATGTAAGCCTTCATCTCGCTAGGATGGATACCCATTTTTTCACCAAGATAATATTTGAATCTCGCGCTATCAAGAGATGTCCCGCTTCCAATTACTCTTTCCCACGGCAGTCCGGAGAGCTTAAGAGTGAGGTAGGTTAGAACATCGACGGGGTTTGTGACTACAAGATAAACGGCATCACGGTTATAGGAAACAACTCTTGGGATAAGTTCTCTAAATAGTTTGACATTTAAATTTGTTAGATCAAGCCTAGACGTATTGGGATCAAACTTGGGACCTGGAGTCGTTTTTGCACCTACACATAACACAATTACTTCTGCATCCGAACACAGGGAGAGATCGCTTCCAAAGATCAGGGATGCCCTATGCAAAAATGAAGCACCGTGCATCAAATCCAAGACCTCTCCTTCGGCTTTCTCCCCATGTCTGATATCGATTAGAGATATCTTCTCAGCAATATTTTGCAGAAAAATGGCATATGCAGCGGTTGATCCGACATTGCCTGCCCCAACGATCGCGACACTTCTTTCCATTATTTAACCTCTTTGGACCCAAGTGCCTGCAATAGCATATCTTTAAAATATATTTGCAAATATGAATATATCTTTGCGTATATCGCCTAAACCAATGTGCTACAGACACAAGTATATAATTAAGATATGGCTTAACATATTAAAAATCATTGGTAGGACACCCCGGTTTGGGGTATAAATCCGTTTGGATGTCAAACCTGATATAAGGACTGAGTAGTTCGGTTATTCATCTTGCCGGTTTCTTGATTCATGCTCTGGCTTCAGATAGCCGTAATATTTTTATGCGGGATCGAACTTCGTTGGCAAGAAGTGTAACGAACTCAATACACTCCTTTTGTAAGCCAGCGAAAATCATCTGCCCTGATGCACATCGCTTTGAATCGCATCATAGAAATGGATCGAGGAAAAGGGAGAGCTTTCGCCGATCGCCATCTCTATCATGTACCTATCTTATTTCAAAGAGGTTCATATGACTGAGTTCTCAAGGACATTTGGCATCTCCAAATCTACCGCAACCGATTGAATCGATAGCCAGGAGAAGAATGGCTATAAGAAGAATGGCTATATATCGTGATTGAAACGAAATGCGAGATAAGTGTCTCATCTTCTCGTGCCACAGAGATGGGTGGGCAATGGGTTTACAAAGAGGAGATCATGTCGTTGCCTATTTTGAGGAATGCCTCTCTCAACTTGCTAGCTGAGGATCGGATTTCAGTTAATCCGTCTTTTCTTCAAATTTCGCTGGAAATGATGAGACAATGCCCTACAAGATCCTGCTTCCCGATAGAAAATTTTCTCGTCAAGAGAACGACGAAATACTGGAAAAGGAATATCAATAATGCGAGACCGAACTGAATGCAACGAACCTGATATCGATTCAATGAACGCCTCAATCGGCGAATCTGGCAGCCCGAATCGCTACATAATCTTGCCCCTTATCCTCGTGGGGATTCTCATGGCCGTAGTGGATGGATCGGTGGTCAGCATCGCCCTTCCTACCATCACCAGCTACTTCCAGGTAAGCCTGGCCCAGTCGCAGTGGGTCATGACATCATACCTGATAACCCTCACCAGCTTGCTCTTGATCTTCGGGAAAATCGCCGAATACACGGGCAAAGCTCGCCTCTTTATCTTGGGAATGCTTCTCTTCACCGCCAGCTCGCTGGCCTGCGGGCTTTCCGCCAGCATGGGCATGCTTATACTCTTTCGCATAATCCAGGCAACGGGGGCGGCAATGATGTTCTCCATAAGCGCTGCCATCATCTTCTTTGCTTTTCCTCGCGGCGAGCAGGGCAGGGCTATGGGCTACATCGGGGCAACGGTTGCCGTGGGCAGCATCATCGGGCCGACGATTGGCGGCATCATTGTCGACACGCTCGGATGGGAATATATTTTCCTGATCAATGTGCCTATCGGCATCCTCCAGCTTCTTCTCTCCCTGCGCTATCTGAAGATAGTTGAACGCAGATCGGGTAGCCTTGGGGTGGACTGGGTCGGAGCGGTAACCTTTGTGGCATTTATGGTATCGATGATGGCATTCTTGGGAACATTATCCAATAGCGATGCATCGCGCCAAATATCTGCTGCTCTCTGTTTGGTATTCGTCGTCTCACTCGTACTATTCTTGATAAACGAATCGAAGCAAAAGGTTCCGTTGCTGCAGCTATCCATCTTCCGCTACCGGGATTTCACTTTGCCCTGTATCAGCATGATATTATTTTTCATCGCAAACATGATGATAATAGTTCTCGGTCCGTTCTATTTCCAGGGCGTCTTGGGCTATTCTCCATCTCATGTGGGCCTGATTTACCTCATCGTTCCGGCCATAACCATGATCGGAGCGCCGGCAACTGGTTGGATTTATGATAAATGGCCCTGCAAATACATGGCCGCGGCGGGAATGACCATACTTGCAGCGGCAATGATTGCTCAAGGGTATCTGGCGAGCAATACAGGCATCGATCCGGTTCTTTTGCTGCTGACCTTTATCCCTATGGGAATTGGAAGCGCTCTCTTTCAAAGCCCCAACAATACTGATGTCATGAGGGCATTGCCTAAGGACAAAATGAACATCGCCTCGAGCGTCACGGCAACCGTGAGAAACCTTGGAATGGCCCTTGGCGTATCTTTCTCGGGAATTGTCGTCTCATTGCAGTTTGGCTGGGCAGGATATCATGGTGCTGTTCTTGGAGCAAGTCCACAACTGCTCTCCGGCACATTGAGCCAGGGAATTTTCCTGGCAGGAATCGCGTGTATTATCGGAGCACTATTTTCTCTTGGTCGATGCTTTTTTTGGAGAATGCATGCAAAATAAGCCCTATCGCGATTTTAGGATTTGATCTGACTTTGTAAAAAAATGCCTGAAAGAAATTATAAGATTTTCTCTAAAGATTTTTCTGGAGATTACCTAATGCTCTATTAGGGTTTCCAACCTCAAAATCATTTCTAGAAATCTCCTCTGGTCTGACCTTAATATTAAAGTAACAAAAATTAAATCATAATGTTATAAAGTTCTCTTATAGAAATTCGTGAAGATACATTTATATTATCAGAATGGCCAATGGAAAATTATGAATTTGCTAGCACTTATCCCGGTTATGATACTGGTTCAAGCATCTTATTTCGATATGCAAGGAACCATAACAGGTGTGACAAGCCCTTCGGAATTACTAGTAGACGGCAAAGTGATCAAGCTGGAGGGTGTGGATGCATCAGTTCTTTCCTATGAACAATACTCTTTTTTAATGAATGATCTGCCGTCTTGGCTCTCTGGAAAAGATGTATTTGTGAAAGGATCTTCTGTATACTTCGATTTGCAGGGGAGCTATAATTCGGAGAGCATTAATGAAATGATCCAAAAGGAGAT
>RPOO01000216.1 GCA_003857025.1 Methanothrix sp. | reverse complement strand
GCCATCGACTCGCCCCTGAACCTGCGCCGCAAGCTCGGCATGATCGCCGTGGAGATTAATGAGTCCGGAAACGGCACCAAATACAGGTATTTCCCGGATCGGGCCAGAGCCTCCGAGTTCATTCAGACACTCCCCAACACGGAGAGGGTGGTAATGCGAGAGTCGAATCTCGAAGACGTCTTCATCGAATTGACCGGCCAGAAGGTTTCAAGCGACTAGATCAGGAGAGAACAGAAAAATGATGGAAATGAACGAAAGGATAGATGCGATACAAATTGAGGCGGTACAAGAATGATAGACGCCTACAGCATCCTTTGGGCGGACCTCATGGCCCTGAAGCGGCGCGGCCCTCGCTATCTCATCACCACCCTGGTCAGCCCGGTTCTCTATCTGGTGGCTTTCGGATGGGGTCTTGGCCGCGGGATGAACCTCAACGGCACGAGTTACCTGGAGTTCGTGATACCGGGCATCATCGCCCTCACCGCCATGACCACCAGCTTCAACGGTGCCGGGACGAGACTGAATGTCGATCGGCTTTACTTCAAGAGTTTCGACGAATGTCTCATGGCTCCTATCAGCCTGACATCCTTACTCATGGGAAAAGCGCTGATCGGAGTCGTAAGAGGCGTCGCCAGCTCTGTGGCATTCCTTGTGGTTGCTATGCTGATCGCGCCCCATATTCACATCAGTGTGCAATTCATGCTCGGATTGCTCCTCACCTGCCTGACCTTCGCTTTTCTGGGAGTGCTGGCGGCTCTGCTGGCCAGGTCGCATGAGGATATGGCCACCTTCGGCAGCCTGATTCTGATGCCCATGACGTTCCTCGGCGGGACCTTCTTCTCCCTGAGCCAGGTTCCGGTGGGACTGAAATACGCGCTCTACATCCTGCCGCTCACCCACTCCAGCCTCTTCCTGCGTGCGGCGGCGCTGGATCAGCCGCTGCCCTGGATCTCGTTCCTGGTGCTTTTGGGATTCTTCGTGGCATTCCTGGCGGGCGGGATGATGGCGCTGAAGAGGATCAGCATTTAGGATTGTCCACACATTGGACATTTCATTTTTTTTTAATTAACTTTTTAAGTGAGATGTAATTCATCATTTATTTCGCGTCTTCCCGTGATACATTACAGTTGCAGCACCAGCCCATCCCGCCCGACCACAATTCCCTCGAAGTTCGTGACCGTCGCCGCCGCGTCCAGCCGCTCTTGCACGGTGAGGTAGCGCCCCGCGTCGAAGTGGGTGAGCGCCAGCCTTTTCGCCCCGGCCCGGCGGGCGATGTCGGCGGCGTCCTGCGGGTTTAAGTGCGGCCAGACCGGGCTCTCCTCGCCGGGCTTGTGGGCGCACTCGGCGATGAGCAGGTCGGCGTCCTCGGCCAGCTTGACGGCATTGTCGCACACTCCGGTATCCGGGCAGTAGGTCACGACTTTGCGGTCCAGGTCGAGCCGGTAGCCCAGGCACGGCGCGGCGTGCACCAGGAACTCGCACTCCAGGGCAAAGGGCACTTTGTAAGGCCCGGAGGACAGCTCGTGCACCTCGACGGGGAAAGGCAGCATGTCCAGCGGGACGGTGAAAGGCTGGTTCATGATGGTCTCCAGGACTTTCTTCGTGCCCTTCTGGCCGTAGATCTTCAGCCCCTGCGGGAAGCGGAACTTGTTGAGGATGTGCAGCCCGACGATATGGTCGAGGTGGAAGTGGCTGAGGAAAAGGTAGACCGGCAGGTCGTCGTGGATGTAGCGGTCGGCCTTGTAGATGCCGTTGCCCGCGTCGAGGATGATGTGGTACTTTTCCGAGTTGATGAGGGTGCAGATGGTGTTGCCGGTGTCGGTGTCGTACCAGCCGTTGGTGCCGAGGAAGATGACTTGCATGTTGAATCTCCTGCGAGTATGATATCGTGATTTATGCATCAGGAACTTAAGGGCTTTCTTATCAAAGATTATTTTATTTTACCATGATCTTGCATTCGAGAATCGATGAATCAAACACTTATGAAAAGGTATGTAGTCAATTTTAAACAAATCAATTCTGCACTTTTTTCTCATTTGATCGTTCTTTCTCTAAGATTGCTTCGATTTCAATCCTCATCTTCGGGGCAAATTCGTTAGCAGTCTTCCATACAATCTCATTATCCACGCCGAAATAGCCATGAATGAGCCGGTCTCTCATCCCTGCCATATCCTTCCAGGGCACTTCAGGATTTTTCTGTCGGACGGCTGCAGGGACTTTTTTGACGGCTTCACCAACGATTTCAAGAGCGCGAATCACAGAATAGCGCGTCTTCTCGTCATCGAGGAATTCTTCAAAGTCCATTCCATTCACGAAGCTTTCCGCCTTCTGCAGATTATCCACAATATCTTGCATGAAGTCGATGTATCTTCGCTCGGGCTTCACAATGCTACCTTCTCGTGCAAGATACGCTCTCCGATCTCGCCTTTCAGAGCGCGAATGGAAACGAGATCTACTTTAATGCCGGTGATCTCACGCAGCCTGCGTTCCAGGGATATAAATTTGGGAAGATTCGGCACTTCCTCAAACTCAACAAGCACATCAAGATCGCTGCGCTTGTGCTGCTCGCCTCGCACATAGGAGCCAAAGAGCCAGAGATCACGGATGCTGTACTCTTCGCGGAGCTGCGGCAAGCGATCACGGAGCATCTGCTTAATCTCTTCCAAGGCGGGCTTTGGCCGGGGTTTGGATGATTTTGTGGCAGTCATTGGATTATTGCGCTGCATTGAGATTTGTCTATTCTTTTTAGAATAAGTACCTGTGGATGATCTGCTAGGTTCAGGACCTAAATGGTTGAAGAGCCATTTAAATGCCTGAGAAGATTTCATGACGGAATGCCTCAACTTCGCTGATTTTTTCTTGAACAAATATAGGGGAAAGAAAGCAAGAAAGAGATGTTCAAGTTCAATTCGGAAAATGACCCCAAGATCTTTGGGAGATATCACATTGGTCGATATGCCGATAAAGAACAACCTTTAATGTACTCGTTTTGCAGTATTTCAAGTTCTCTTCTAATTTCTGAAATAAGCACAGACAATTTTGTTTTTTGGATTTCATCATCTTCATAGAATCTAACATTTCCCGACTCAAAAATTAAAAATTCCAAGATCGATATAACATCGTTGCACAGTTTTGGGAAGCCATCTATTTCTATGCTCCAAGAACAAGGAATAAAATGAATGAATTTATTTCTAAATTGATTCAATCTTTCCATCGCTTCATCGGTTTCATTCGTGCCAGCGAAAAACTTGCTGTTAATATTTAAATTCATGCACTCATATGATTTGATATCGGCGTATAAATTTAAAAATACCTTTAGAGATTCTTTAGGGTATTCCCTCTTTCCGTATATCGCATCCAGCGTTTTCTTTGGATTATTGATTACATTTAACGCAGCCGTGCCTTTTAAAGCCAACACCATAAATGCTTGTGCAGAATTATGGAGAGAAATTATTACCCATTTCCAATTATAAATATCCTGATGGGTTTCTAAAATAAATTGATGCGTTTTATATAGCGATCTAATTGCTTCGTTTCTTTCGTTAGTTCTTAGCCACATCTCAGAGCAAATCGGATTTCTGGAATTTAAATTCTCCTTCTATTTTGACGCTCTCCGGCATCCCCCCAAACCTCGCCCTCACCATCAGCTCCCCGATCTCCTCTTTCATCACCCTGACAATCCCGATGATCGAGGTCGTCGGCCTGGCATTCACATCCACCGCTCGCGGCAGATCCCCCACCACAAAATCGATCCCCGCGTACCCGCGCAGGCCCAAGGCCGCAGCGGCTTTCCTTGCCGCATCCCAGATCTCCGCAGCGCGGGGCGTGTTGTAGGGAACCTGCGAGCCGTTGTAGGCCATGCCGTCGCCGTGAAAGTCGATGAGCTGCCGGTTGATTGTGAGCGGCAGAAATTCGCCCTTCCGGCCCACGATGAAGCTGGCGCTGAGGTGCAGCCCCTCCACGTAGCGGGTGGCGATGAAGCCCTCCGGCGCGCGGGCGCTGGAGGTCACGCGCACGCCCTCCGAGCCGCAGCCTGTGCGCGGCTTGATGACATAGCGGTGGCAGCCCTTCTCGCAGGGCTCAGGGCCGGGGACGATGTCGGCCACTGGGACGCCGCTTTCCTTCAGCCGCGCTGTGCAAAGCAGCTTGTCTGCGCACAGCCTTGCCACGGCGGGGCTGTTGCCCAGGTTCACGGTATTCTCTTCCAGAATCTCCAGAAAATGCGGCTGCATACCGTCCGGTGCGATCACCAGGCCCGCATCCGCCTTGGTCGTGCCGATGGCGCGCTCGAAGTCCTCGGGCCGCTGCAAAAAGAGGGGTTTGCCGACTTCGATGACGGGGCCGGAAGTGGGATAGACCACATCGTGCCCCGCCCGCTCAAAGCTGCCTGCCAGAGTGGAGAGCATGGCCCTGCCCTCCAGCTCGCATGTGCCGCCAAGACCGACGGCAGAGGCGTACTCGGCCACGAGGATCTTCATGCTCGCCGCTCACTGCTCAGTACTGGCGCGCCATGTAAGTGCGCCCGGTGCTCTTCTTGCCGCAGACTGCGCACGCCGCTTCCGTGAAAGTCTGGTACTGCGGCTCGCCCAGCATGTTCGCACCAACCTGTTCCTCCAACTGGTGGCCGCAATCCACCTCGCCGCACCAGGGCACCAGGGCCACGCCCGTCTCGGTCTGCTTCTTGGCCTCGGCGATGGTTGCAACCTCTTTGACTTCATCTTTTGCAAACTGCCTGGCCCTGGCGAAGATGGCGCTCTGAAGCTCCTCAGCTTCCTTTCGCAGGCTCTCCACCAGCCCTTCCATCGGCACGGCTTTCTTAACACCGTCGCGGCGGGCCAAAGTGACGACGCCCTTCTCGATATCCCTGGGCCCGACCTCCAGGCGCAACGGCACGCCCTTCATCTCCCATTTGTAGAACTTGGCACCGGGCCGCTCGTCGCTGGTGTCGAGCTGCACGCGCATGCCCGCAGAGGCGAGAGTCTTCTGCAAGTCGCGGCAGACGCTCAAGACCTTCTCCTTGTCGCCGAGCAGGATCGGCACGATTACTACCTGCGTCGGGGCCGCCACCCAGGGCAAAACCAGGCCCTTGTCGTCGCCGTGCACGGATATGAGGGCGGCAATGCAGCGCTCCGAGATGCCGTAGCAGGTCTGGCTGACCAGCTTCTGCTCGCCGTTCTCATCCTCGTAGGTGATCTCGTAGGTCTTGGCGAAGGTCGATCCCAGATGGTGAGCGGTGCCCACCTGCAGCGTCTTGCCGTCGGGCATGATCACGTCGATGGCGGTGGTGTAATCCGCGCCGGGGAACTTGTCCCAGGACGGCCTCTTGCTCACCAGGAATGGAACGGCCAGGCGATTGTAGAACTCGGAGTACCGCGCAATGGCCACCTCGACCTGCTCTGCTGCTTCTTCCCAGGTGGCATGAACGGTGTGAGCCTCCTTGGAGGATGTGATCTCCCGCAGG
>RPOO01000215.1 GCA_003857025.1 Methanothrix sp. | reverse complement strand
TCGAGGCTCCCGTCGGCATACTTGTCTTTGGTGGTGTGCCGCTTTAAAATCTGCAAAAACAGGTCCCGCTCTTGCGAGACGACTTGTCCTGCCATTTCCTTGAATTTGACCTCTGCTACCAGATCGCTTTCCTGGCCGCGGGGAAAGTAGCTCACCAGAGGCTGAAAGCCGAAATGATCCCCTGCGGCGAGCAGGTTGGCCACACCGCAGCCCACACTCATGAAGAGGGTCCGGTTGCTGGGATCAACGAACGGCAGACTTCTCTTTAAATCGGCAAAGACAGAGACCGCGCCGTCGCCCACTGCAAACTTCCAGGGCTGAGTATTGGGGCCGGAGGGTGCGAGAATGGCATAGCGCAAGAGGAAAGCAATCTTTTCTTGCATAGTTCCCTGGGATGGATAGTCGCATTCTTGAACATCCCATGCTTCATAATTCTTGGCGGTCATCTGTATTCATCTCTTTTAGAATATTGATATTATTCGAATAAAGCTTTTGTCTTGAAGTCATTGCAGGATTTGGAATTGATCCCCTTTGCGTTGTCGATTCTTTTCTGAATGGTTGCACTTGCATTCGCCGAGCAGCATCTTCTTTAATTCGCGCAGCAAAATATCATTTGGAGCATTCGATTCACTCTTTGGAGATGGGAAAAGATGGTAAATGACGTGTATTTTGCCAGTGTCCGGGCCAGGAGCGACAAAGAGAACAAGCAGAATAAAATTCGCAAGCTCTTTGAAGCCGCAGGATTTGATAAAGTGATCCGGAATGGGGACATTACGGCCATCAAGCTTCATTTTGGTGAGCAGGGCAACGACTCCTTTGTGAATCCCATCCTCGTCAGGCCGCTGGTCGAGAGGGTCAGGCAGATCGGGTCCAAGCCTTTTCTTACCGACACCAACACGCTCTACGGTGGGAGCAGAGCCAATGCCGTGGACCACCTGCAAACTGCAGCCGAGCATGGATTCGGATACACAGTCGCCGGAGCGCCGGTCATCATTGCCGACGGCCTGCATAGCGAAAATTACCGTGAGGTTGAGATCAGCCAAAAGCACTTCCAAATAGTCAAGATCGCCGGAGAGGTCGCAGCCGCAGACAGCATGATTGTGGTGTCCCATTTCAAGGCGCATCTGCCGGCTGGCTTTGGCGGAGCCGTGAAGAATTTGGGCATGGGCTGCGCTCCGGCTCTGGGAAAAGCGGAGCAGCATTCTGCAAAGCCCGTCTTCAATGCGGAGCTGTGCATCGGTTGCCAGGCCTGCCAGGAGAATTGTCCCAATTCTGCCATCACTGTACAAAAAAGGATCTCGGCCATAGATTACAACATTTGTTCAGGCTGCGGCAAATGCTTGAGAGTCTGTGAGCCTCATGCCATCGATTTCAACTGGTTCGTGGAAGTTCGGCCCTTTTTGGAGAGAATAGTCGAGTACGCTTTGGGAGCAGTCACCGGAAAGAAGGGCCGCGTGGGATTCGTCAACGTCCTCCTGAACATCACCCCCGACTGCGACTGCGTCCCCTGGAGCGATGCGCCGCTCGTTCCGGACATCGGCATACTCGCATCCCAAGATCCGGTGGCCATCGACCAGGCTAGCGTCGATTTGGTGAATGGACAGACTGGCCTGGAGAACTCCCTTCTTCAGAAGAACCATGAGCATGGCAAGGATAAGTTCCTGGGCGTTTGGGAGAGCACACTCGGGAATGTTCAGCTGGACTACGGAGATGAGATCGGCCTGGGCCGGAAAAAGTACAGGCTGATAGAAGTATAGAACCGACAACGACAGAAACGACAATAGACCAGACAAGATAGAACGATAACGAATAGAAAATAAGACAAAAACCCCAAAAAAATGAAAAATATAAGGAGAAACGCGAGGAGTCAATTGGCATGAAAGTCATTGCATTCAACGGCAGTCCCAGAAAGGACGGAAATACCCGCCGCCTCATTCGTGCGGCTCTGGCGGAGCTGGAGGCGGAGGGCATAGAAACGGAGATCTTGCACCTGAAAGGGCCGATCCACGGCTGCATCGCCTGCTACAAGTGCTTCGAGAAAAAGAACGGCAAATGTGCTATGGACAAAGACATCGTAAATAGCTGCATTGAGAAGATGGTCCGGGCCGATGGCATCATCCTCGGCTCGCCTACCTATTTCTCCGATATCACGCCGGAGATGAAGGCTCTCATCGATCGGTCGGGATTTGTATCCAAGGCCAATGGCGACATATTCAAGCGGAAGATCGGCGCAGCGGTTGTGGCGGTCCGGCGTGGCGGTGCGGTCCACGCTTTCGACTCAATAAATCACTTCTTCCTCATCGGCCAGATGATAATTCCCGGTTCAAACTACTGGAATGTGGGCATCGGCCTGGACGAGGGTGATGTAGAAAAGGACACGGAAGGGATGGAGACGATGAGGGTCTTGGGCCGGAATATGGCCTGGCTGTTGAAGAAGACTATTGGGTAGCATTCTGTTAGGTAGCATTGAATTGCCTTTCTTTTTTTGAATCGAAGGCATTCTCAAATCAATATGATAAGATAATATGTTCAGAATGAATCTGCTTGACGGATTGGCCATTCTCGGCTACTATTGATCTGATTTATCCGTTGTGTCCAATTGAATGAGGTAGCGCTAACGCATGAACACATCGAGCACCCACAACTCTTTTATGCAAATAACTACGATTGCGTTGGGGATTCGAAGAAGGATCATTTAGCGAGATCGTGTTAAAATATCAAGCTATCAATATCTTTAATTGGGGATTCGAAATAATTCAGTTCCTGTGTTGATAGTTTATATGCGTATGATTGGATGATGCCGCCAAGCGTCCGGTTCGTATCGGTCAAACTTCGGCGATTCTGCGTCACAAATCTCGCGAATGAACTGGCGTTAACAGTACTGCAGAATCTGGGTCCAATCCATGAAATGAAAATGGACATTTTGCAGCTAAACCGATGGGGTGTTAGTCGGATGGACAAAAAAAGAATACTGGTGATAGACGACGATGTTGTGATTCTCAGGGGTTTTAAGCTACTCTTGGAGACAAAGGGCTATCAGGTAGATACAGCTGAGACTGGAAAAGAAGCGTTGGATATGGTACGCGGCAGTTTTTATAACCTGGCCCTGATCGACGTTAAACTCCCTGATCTCGAAGGAACCTCCCTTCTTGCAGAGTTCCAGCAGCTTGCCCCTGATATGAAAAAAATAATTGTGACAGGCTTTTCGACTCGCGAGAATGCCATTGAGTCCCTGAATCTGGGTGCCAATGGTTATCTGGAAAAGCCCGTGACGCCCGGCAAGCTTTTGGAGTTTGTAAACGAAAAGCTGGTCGAGCAGGATAATGAGATCGAGCGCTACGAAAAAACGGTAAACGATCTCTTGAGAATACGAAAATAGGATGAGCAATCAGCTGGCGAAATTGCATTCCGGCCGGTCCAGCTTACATTTTATGCTTCAAATTATTCATCCGAATCTATCGAATTTCGATCTTAGTCTTTATTGATCTGATATCTTTCTCAATTCTTGATAGCCTATTGGCGCTGCTATGTATCACCAGATCATCGCGAAGATCTCGGATCTCGCTAATGGTCTCATCCTGCTTTTCAAGCATACGATCCATTTTATTGTCTACGCTTCGAGTCGCACCGATCGTCTCATCCTGCTTGCCCAGCATCTGATCCTGTTTATCCAGCATCTGATCCATCTTATTGTTCATGCTCAGAAGAAGTGGAATCGCCTTATTTATTTGCGAGCAGGTATTTATTGCGGCATATTTGTCCAGGGACATAATGTCTCCCGTATAGTCCTCAGCATCAATCCTGTCTACATACGCAAACTCGGGCTTGCCATTTCTCACTAGTTCTTCAAAGTGAGAAATGCTCCATTCGTCTCCCTCTACCAGGACGATTACTACCGGCTCTTTATTCTCCATGCGATTTGCCGCATAAAATCCCATGATGCCCGCATCAATTGCCGCATCCGTGAGCCATGGACGGTTGCCCACACCATGAACCTTCTTTCCGGTAATCTTGATCTTCAGCTTCATTTGCTCTGATTAATTGTTTAGGTGACTATTTATCAATTTTCCTGGCACTTCTCTTGAATTGGCAAATGCAAGCTTTGCTGGCGCGTGGATCTGCAGCTTCATGCGTTTGACCTTCGGAATTTTAAAGTTTGTCTGCCCTGAAGAGTTTTCAAAAGGTCCTAAACACACTTTATCCGCTTCAGCAGGATCTCCGCCACTTCGCGGCTCTCCGTTCTTGTTCTCATGAGCGTGCTCATACGAACGCAATCTCCCTGGTAGCTGCTCTTCTCGTCAACAACGAAAATGTCCACCTTGCCGAGCAGCGAGCGCACGCCCTCATCATTAGCGGGAACCCCGCAAGCTGCCATGAACTTGGCTGCCGGGCCGCTCACGGGTCGGTCGCCTACCAATGGGCTGACCGATACTATCATTTTGTTCTTCAGCCGTTCTCGGACTCCCGGCAAGGCCAGGATGGGGCCGATGCTGGTCACGGGATTGCTGGGGCCGAGCAAGACCACATCCTCTTGGTCCAGCAGCTCCAGGAATCCGGGGCTTGGGCGGGCGTTCTCGATACCTTTCAGCCGCAGGGAGAGCACTTCAGGCGTGCCTCTTTGACCGACCCAATAATCCTGAAAGTGCATCTCGCCGGAGGGCGTTTTGATCATGGTGGAGACCGGGTCGTCCGTCATGGGTACGACCTTCTGCTTGATGCAAAGAGCCCTCGCCAGCGCATCAATGGCCGCAGACAGGCTGGCACCCCGTCGAATCAGATTGGAACGAAATATATGGATAGCCCGGTCCCGATCGCCTAAGGCGAGCGACTCCTCTATGCCGAGACTATGCAAAAAATCGTGCGTCTTGAAGCTGTCGCCCTTTATGCCCCACCACTTCTCTTCGTCGGCGATGCCTGCCAGTGTATAGAGGACCGTGTCGATATCAGGCGTGACCAGGTTTCCTGAAATCCAGGTATCTTCCGCGGTGTTCACGACCACGGAGAGTTCATCGGGTGCAAGAAGCTCTTTTAGGCCTAAAAGGAGCTTGGGCGTGCCTGTGCCGCCGCTGAATACGATCATGCTATCCTATCGATATCATCGCTATCTTCGAACTCATACATCCAGGATGAGCATGCCCGTCTGCAGGGAGGCGATCTCCTCGCAGCTCAAGACGGATCTCTGCGCTTTATCCGAAACGATGGCACTGTTTCCCAAGGGGTCTTCCAGAATTACTGTAAACTCGAATTTACCGCATCGAGCCATAGCTATGTTCTCTAAAATCGCTTCGCCCTTTTGGGTGCTTTCCTCGCTGCCTGCCTCTCGCGCCGATCTGGTGGCGAAGCTGACAATACTCTCGATCCTTTCCAGGACACCTTCTATATTGGAGACATAGGACTCCGAGGCATGCCCCGGCTCGATATCCACGCCAAGCTCGGGAATGCGAATGGTGCCGCTGGAGGATCGGATGACTCTGGCATC
>RPOO01000214.1 GCA_003857025.1 Methanothrix sp. | reverse complement strand
TCGGCCTATTTCCCATCTGTCTGCCATGCAATTCTAGCCTCAGAGATGCAGTCGATATGTAAATATGAACAAGATAGTTGGCACAAAACGAACTGCCGGTTTGCTTCTGTTCATTGGAGCATCTCAGTTTTTTATTGCCATGCTCATCGCAGAAGCATTGTATCCGAATTATAATATAGCAAAAAATATGATTAGTGATTTAGGAGTTGGTCCAACAGCACCCATATTCAATAGCTCGATAATCATTCTAGGTGGATTGATACTCATCACATCAAGCATATTCCAGAAATGCCTAAAGGACATTCCATTAACTGTTCTGATATTGTTTACTGGATTTGGGGCAATCGGTGTCGGCCTATTCGAGGAGAATGTAGATGGACTCCATGAAATTTCTGCCGGAATTACTTTCATATTGGGCGGAATTTCCGAGATTTATTCGTCCAGGTTCATAAGCTCTCCGTTTTCCATTATGGCCATAATCATGGGATGCATAACGCTGATTTTTTTAGGATTATTCGCATTCAAATGCTACCTATTCTTGGGACCAGGAGGCACGGAGAGAATGATAGTCTATCCAGTCCTCCTCTGGGCATTGGGCTTGGGGGGGTACTTTATGGCCTCAAATGAATAGGATTACCACAAACCCTGCAACCGACAGGTTTGTGCTCCTTGCACCTTTTTGGCGGCTTGAAAAAGCCGCCGTTTTTCCATTAGTGCAAAGGTTTCTTACGATTCTTACATCACTTCGATGAGAACGCTTCCCTGTCCGACGTTTCCTTTTGCATCCAAAACCTTCAGGATGATGATCTGGCCGCCTTTGCTCAGCTTGGACGGATTCTGTTTGAAGGTGCCATCTGAAGAGAGAACGCCATCGATGTTGGAACTCCAGCTGTAAGCATAAGGTTCTTTTCCGCCGCTGACGCTGGCCCCAAACTCCACCTTATCATTTCCCTGCAAAATTTGTCCGGCATGGGGAGACGTGACGGTCACAACGAGCTTTTCCGTAGCTGTTGCCGTCGGCGCTGCGGCAGTCTCGGCTTTGATCTTAGTATTGGCACTCTTCTGCTCGACACATCCTGCACAGAGGAGAACGAGACAGACCAGAATGAACAGTATTCCCTTCATGGGCAGAATTGGCGCTTTGATGGAATTTAGAGTCTTCTATTCAATGATTCTGAAAGACAGTTGGATTACATAACAGGCCCAAATAAAATTTGAAACATTAAAAAAGCAAAGCTAAGACGATTCCAAGAAATTCTGCATCAGCGCCTCCTACCTCCTTGGGAGAAGGCGCTGGTCGGTGACGAGAATTTTCCCGTCGAACGGAAGACCCCGAGTATATTGATATCTTAAGCGGTTGGTGCCTGGGCAGGTGCCGCCGGTGCGGGAGCAGCTACTGCAATGCTGGGCTCGTTTGTGATCTCAGTCTTGCGCACTTCTACGCGCCTGAGGGGGTAGATCATCTTGGCTTCTTTGTAGATATCCAAAGACATCTTGCCCTGAACGACATCCTGAATCAGCTGGTTTAAGTCCAGGCTCTTGGACTTCTCAAGGACAACCCTCTTGGAGAGTTCCCTGATGCTCTTGACCTGGTTGGCCCGCGCCCGCTTTACCGTGAAGCAGCTGGGCTTGATACGAACCTGGTAGCCGTCCGTGGTGGTTACATCTACGATAGAGTCGATGCGAGAAGTTCTTCTCTTTACCAGGGATCGCACATAGTCCGCGGTCATCTCGTGGCCGATGAACTTGGTGTATGCAGAATCGCCTGCTACGCGATCTACTCTGAACTTGAGCTTGGTATTCTGCTTGGAGAAGTTGTTTGTGAGGTCTCCCAGGGTGGTCTCAACTATCCTTCCCACGATCCTCTCCGGATCATTCGCGATAGTCTCGCCAAAAGGTGCCCTGCCGAACATCTCCGGGCTTACGACTTTATACCATTGCTTGGCCTTTCTGCTCTCAGCCTTTCTTTGTGATCTTCTAGCCAATAAACATCCTCCGAGGTAATATTAATCCGACCACCGTTCAAGCTCACTGTATTTAAACCGATCGCCCAGAAATCGCCTAAAAAAGAGATTTGTTCTCCCATCCGGCATCCGCCAGAACCCGAACGACACCCTGCAGGCATCCCGTCCTGCGCCCGGGCGCGGCCCCGGCTCTAGCTGGTCGGCCAGACGTAAATGTAGATGTAGTTGGACCAGTCGTTGCAGTAGTAGCTCAGGATATGCCATCCGGGAGTGCTGCTGCTAAACCAGGTCTGATACCATCCGGAGCCCTTGTATCCGAAGTTCCTGACCTCGGGAGAGCTGTAGTATCCGGAGCCGGGGCATGTCCACTCATAAGACCAGTAAACTCCGGGCCTGCTGATCTTGGACCAGAGGGGCAGCCATTCGCCGCAGTACATTCCCGCCACTGTGCTTATTTTATCGGGATAGTACTGGACATAATACTCATTGCACCGGCAGGTAGAGGGCTTTGGATAAACGGCCTGATAACTCTGCGGCACATATCCGTAAGGCGCGGTAAGGCCGCTGTTGGATGTGCAGGTGGGGCAGTTGCCTTGGCTCGGATAGCTGCCGGAGACACCTGCCAGCGTCATGGTTGAACCCGTGGAGCCGGAGCATGTGGCGCAGCCCCTGGCGGAATAGCTCGAATAGCCCGGATAGCTCGATGCGGTCCCGGACATGGCTGCCGGAATTGTCGCAGCCGTCTGGGCGGGATAAGCGGAGTAGGAAGCCTGCATGGCCTGGCCGGTGTAAGGCGTGTAGGTGCTGTAATCAGGAAGGACTATGCTCTCCGAGCCAAGGCTGGGCGGGGTCGGCGCGCCGGAGGGCAAAGCGGTCTGGCTCACCATGCCGACACTGCCGGTGTATCCTGATGCCGCACCTGTAGCGCCGCTCATTCCCGCGCCGGAAGCATAGCCTGCGGAATATGGGCCTGCAGATGTGCCCGTTCCGGAATATGCCGTTCCGGCGTACCCGTTGGGATAATTGGAATAGGGGCTATTTTGGCCGGCGACATTTGAGTAGCCGTTATTTGAGTAGGCATTCGGATAGACGTAGATGTAGATGTAATTGGACCAGTCGCGACAGTTGTAGACGAGGATATGCCAGCCCGGATCATCGCCGTAGAACCAGCCCTTTTTTATGCCCGTCCAGGACCAGCCCCACCACTGCGCGGACGGCGTCCTGGTGCCTGGGTACCATTCGTAGACGAAGAGGTTGCCTCCAGAATTTATGTCAGCCCAAAGAGGCAGATAGCCGCCGAAGCTGCACCCGCCCACAGTTCGCAAACCGGAAGAGGTCTGGACGTAGAATTTGTTGGGAGAGCGGATGGAACTTGGATAATACCAGTAGCTCGAACCTGAGGCAGTGGCTTGCGTGGCACCATAAGTTGAGCCATAGGCAGCGGCGTTGGCCCCTGTCTCAAGAGAATTTGGATTGGCATTGAGGTTGCTGTTTGAGTTGGTGTTGAGGTTGGCGTTCAGACTGCTCGGCAGCGTGGCCGATACAAAACCCAAATCGCTATCCGGGCGGAAGGTGTCCGCCTGGGGCTGAGAGAGCAACAGGTCATCCGGGGACATGCTCTCCTGATATGGTCCGCTGATCTGGGGCGCGGAAGAGACGAGCGTTTGGGCACTTGATGATGCCTGCGACGACTGACCGCCTTGCGAATAATAAGAGCCGTCCTGATATGAGCCGCCCAAGGATGAGCCGCTCCCTGAAGAGACGGGCTGATAGGACTCGGTCTGAATTGGAACATACGCTCCCACTGAGGCACCTAGACTGCCGCCCGATGCCGGGGCTGTGCTTGGCGCGGCAGCACTGACAGCAGTATTGCCGCTCATCCCGGTTGAATAGGCCTGAGCCGACTGAATAGATGATGTTCCATCTGAGACGCTACCGCCGCCCACTGCACCCAAGGCAGCATCAGTCATGATCAAGAACACGACCAGTATCGAAAGACAAAGTTTCATACACCCCACCCCGAATGATTCCGGGTTTTGCTAACGCTATTTGCTACTCTCCGGATTTACTACTAACACTACAGGGGTCGTTCTATCTATAT
The DNA here is from genome assembly GCA_003857025.1 of Methanothrix sp. Lineage (GTDB taxonomy): Archaea > Halobacteriota > Methanosarcinia > Methanotrichales > Methanotrichaceae > Methanothrix. The sequence goes on along the minus strand of RPOO01000214.1, from coordinate 1,489 downwards.
AATATTTGCTTAGGTTTGCGAGTAAAGTGGATGGCATTTTATTAATAATATCATCATCGTATCGAATATGAACAATAAAATAAGAATTAATGCCAAAAATATTCAAATTGAACCAAATATCAATTAAAGGCATAAGATGATTTGGGCCAAATGATGTTTAAAATCATTTGCAAAGATGGATCGAAGACGGGATAGGAAAATGGAGAGGTGAATGGATAAGAAAATGGATAGTAGAATTGATGGAAGAATTAATAGAAAACATCGACGGAAGAATAGATGGAAAAATTGACGGAAAATTGAAGGAATTTGGTGGGAGAATTAACGGAATTTGGCGGAAAAAATGATAAAAAACAATAGCTTCTCCGGCACTATTCATTCTGGCACCAGTTGCTCCTTACCATCTCGGCAAGCCTCGGATTCTTGAATTGCTTGTAGATATCCAGGTCCGTGGTATAGCCTACGAAGGGATCGATGATGCCCTTCTCCATAGTCGCCAGCCAGATCTGGATCTCCTTCTCCTCAGCCTTCGCCCCATGCTCCCGATAAAGCTGCATGAAGGGCTCCAGGCTCTCGCTGCTGGGAACGAGAATTATGTAGTCGACAATGCCGACGCAATCCGTCTTCGATTCGGTCTTTGTCGCTACGGCGTCAAGGTCCACGGAACGAATGCTTGTGACTAAATGGACCTCTGCCGTCCGCTCACCTGCCGTGAATACAAAACATTCGCCGCTCTCTTTGGATAAGGCATATCCGGCACCTTCCATGAATTCCTTCAGCATTTTAGCCAAGCTTGCCCGCAGGATCTTCTTCAGCTCGGGCAGGGCTTGCAGGAACTTGCGGTTGGCATCATCAAAATCGCGCTTGCTATACCTTTGCGTGTGCTGAAAATGGAAGATACGCCCGCTCATCTGTGTATAAGTATCAAGCTTGGGCAGATCGGAAAATATTGTCTCTCCGCTCATGATATTGGCGAAGACGCCGGGAGCAATTCTCTCCATTTTCTCGCCCACCAGGCTTTTCAGCTCCTCCGATTCCCGGTCGCTCAGGTTTGCACCGTCAACGATATCGTAGATTCGCAAGAGAAGCTCGCATCGGGCGATGATCTCTCTACTTTTCAGCAATTGCCGCAGGGGCTCCGAAATCTTTTCAATTCCCGTCATATTCAATCCCGAAGGTTTCCAAGCTCGCTGCGCAGCTCTCCCATCTTGGCCGTGCGCTCCGCGAAGGCATTGTGCTGGTGAATACTCTCCTCATTGATCTGCTTGAGGGTTACTGCCGCATCATCCGGCAGATCGGAAAATGCCTGCACCACCTTTTGGGCCATAGTTCGCACGCAGTCCTCCACGAACTTGGGGTTGCTGTGAGCGTTGGCCACCACCACCGCCTCATCCGGGCGCTTGAGCAGGCCGTAAACCTTGGCACTCATGGACTCCTCAATGATCCTGATGATCCGGTCAATGGAGACGCATCTTCTGTCGCGAACCTCGAT
>RPOO01000213.1 GCA_003857025.1 Methanothrix sp. | reverse complement strand
TATCTGGGAATAACGAGGACTTGGGAAACTCTAGCAGGTGTTTACGATAGTCAAGCCCTAGACCCCCATGTAAACCGCGAACGCTTTAGAGCTGAGTGGTGGGCTTAACCGATGACCAATGTGAGTGCGCTGTGGTATGAAATAATGATCTACCTGAAGAGGGAGGCATTCAGCCTTGACGGAGCATTGCCGTTAATGGTTTTGCTGTTCATTTATTGGACTGCGCTGGATGGTTATAGAGGTCAATCGCTGGGGAAGATGTTCCTCGATATTGCCGTTACAGGCCCGTATGGGGAGAGCATTCGATTTAGGGATGCAGCATTAGAGAGTTTCGGGAAAGCATTTCTGCTCCCTTTTGACTGTCTCATAGGCTATCTTGCTTTTCGAAATGGCAAACAGCGTTTATTCAATAAGATATCTGAAACAGTCGTCATCAACCGAACCGAGGTAGCCTGAAAAAAGAATCGGAAAGCTAAATCTTGATGCAAAATCGTGGTGCATATGGATAATGAAAATACAAATGCGGATGCCTCGAATCAAGATTCAAACCAGAATTCGAATCGTGATATTAGAAGGCACATCGTAAATGCCTGCATCCATTGGGCCAGGATCAAGGGATATAGCGACTCCGCCGGTTTTCTCAGAGGGTTGGCGATTTCGGCGAAAGGCCCGATGTCCCTGGATGACCTGGTGCAGGAAACCGGCTACAGCAAGTCTACCGTAAGCTCGAATATGAACTTGTTGGAGAACCTGGGATTGGTCAAGCGCATTGTGATACCTGGAGACAAAAGGCACCTGTACGCCGCGATTATTGACCCGGAAATCATCAGGACAAACATGACGGACACCATTACCAAAGAGATGCAGTTCTTTTGTGAGGCTCTGAACAGAACCGGATCGGAAATATTGGCCGGCAGGGATGAAGGAAAGTATCTGCTGGAGAGAATTGTTTCTCTTAGGCAATCCTATGAACTGGGCAAGAAAACGATCGACATCCTGAAAAATCAATCGTTAAAATGAGCCTTTTATAATCGGTTAAATAGATTGCGAGATCGTTGGACGAATCGCTGGAACGAATCATTGGAACAGATCGTTAAGTTGATCTTAGATTCTGCCTGTGCGGCAAGGGCAAATCCTCCGCAAAAATGGATGGAATAGAGGCGGGAAGGCCAAAACGGCTTTGCCGTCTCCACTTCAGCTTCGCTTTTAGCTCAGTAACCTCTCTGCGTGTGGGTCATGTTGTTGTGGAACTTGAACCTGTCCCGGTCCTTGTCCTGCATCAGGACATAGCCGATCCGGCGGTCGTCCACGTGCTCCTCATACTCCTCCTTGGCATCCTCCCGGCATGAGGAACATGCGCCTCTGGGAATAGAGACGCAAAAGGCGCTGTTCAGGATGCCGTAGCCGCGCTGGGCCTGGGTGGAGATGGTCATGTAGCCTGCGCAGTGCGGGCAGAGCCTGACGACCTCCTCCTGGCTCTCGTTGATCATGTCCGTGTCGTAGAAGACCCGCTTCTTCCTGCGATAGAAGTCACCCGCTCCCGCCAGGGCGTCCTTGACCAGTTCGTCCCTCTCGTCCCAGATCTTCTGCACCTGGGAGACGGTCGTCTCGATCTCTCGCTTCATCTGATCCGTCTGCAAGAACCGGCCGGGAACAAAGTCCGGCTCCTTGACGTGAGAGTAATCGAGCCCGGCCATAGCCTGTATGATGCCGGTGTTCACATAAGGCAGAGCGGTTTCGACGGCGTAGCCTCCCTCCAGAACGCAGATGTCCGGAGCGAGCTTTTCGTTCAACCGGGCATAGCCGTTGGCCGAGAAGCGCATGTTGGCCAGAGGGTCGGTGTAATGGTTGTCCTGTCCGGCTGAGTTCAGCACCAGATCGGGCTTGAACTCGTCGAGGATGGGAAGGATGAGGTTGTCCAGGACGTAGTGAATTCCTTCGTCCGTGGTGCCGGGCGGCAGCGGGACGTTGAGCGTGCGGGCCAGCGCCTGCGGGCCGCCCATCTCGTTCACGAATCCGGAGCCGGGATAGAGGGTATGTCCGTCCTGGTGGAAGGATAGGCAGAGCACATCCGGGTCGTGCCAGAAGATCTCCTGGGTTCCGTCGCCGTGATGCACATCAGTATCGATGACTGCGATCCTCTTGTGGCCGTACTTCGTTCTCAGGTAATCGACCAGGATGGCCATATTGTTGATATTACAAAAGCCGCGGTTGCCGTGCACGACCCTCATGCTGTGGTGGCCCGGCGGCCTGACCAATGCAAAGCCGTTCCGAATCTCGCCCTTCTCCAGGGCATCGGCCAGGGTGAGCGTGCTCCCGGCGGCGATCAGATGCGCCTCAGTAACCTGAGACTCCACATCGGGGACGCAAAAGTGAGTGCGTGCCACGTCTTTTAGCTCAGCCAGGCGGGGCTTGTACTCCTCGATGGCAGGAAGGTCCATCAGGCCTTCCTCGAAGATCTGGTCACGGGTGTAGAGCAAGCGCTCCTCTCTTTCCGGGTGAGTGGGCGAGATGGCCCAGTCGAAGGCGGGGAAGAAGATCAGGCCCGTCTTTCCGCTCTTTCCAATGGACGACATCTTCTAGCACCTCCTCCACGAAGCCAAGAGGCCCGCAGGAATCTCCATTCGCACGTCCAGAAGCCTTCCCACTGTTGACCAGCCGCGAATCATATTGAAAACCTCGCTGTAAGTCTGCTCCGCTTCACCGGCATACTCGCCGATGCCTAGGCGCTCGGCGCGCTCGGCCAGGAGCTTCTTTGCCATTTTTTCTGCTTGCTCTGGCGTCATCTTTCTGTCCGTCACTTTGCCTGTCAGCCCTTCCTCAGCTACGATGTACTCGCCCCGCTCGGTATCGATGTGCAGATTCAGCGTCAGCGTGGGCCTGGCAACGGCAGCACCGATAGCATTAGCCACGGGCGCGTACTTGGGCACATTCGCCGTTGCGCCCAGGCGCGCGGCCACGAGCGGCACCAGCGGAGGCGCACCACCGCCCACGCCCACGACATTTTGAGCTTGTAGCTTCTCTTTCTTCACGATCTCCCAAATGCGGTAGGCGGGCTCCTGCTCCCACTCGCAAAACATCTCTTCCACCTCGGAGACTATCTTTTCCACAACAAAGTCAACGACCTTTTGGGCTGCTTCTTTTGGCATGCAATGCAGTTTGCCGGCCACGTCCTGCATGGCTTTCTCGGCCTTGGCTGCGTCGCCGATGGTGGTCATTCCCAAAACGCGCATGGCGTCGGTGGGCGTGGGTCCAGAGCCGCCCATGCAAAGCGCAGGTCCGTTTCTCTGCGGCCCGACAGTAACGCAATCCGTGGCCACGTTCACGACACTATCGCCGCCGATGGCTACCGACTTGACGGCAAAGGCCCGCACGTGGGTTAGGAGAGACTCGACCTTTGCTCCCTTGGATGACAAAAGAGGCTTGCCGGATAGGATGAGGGCCAGATCGGTGGTCGTGCCGCCGATGTCGACAACCACGGATGTCTGCCCGGCGGGAGTCAGAGCGAGAACGCCCATGATGCTGGCGGCGGTTCCAGAAAAGATGGTCTCGACGGGCATCTCGATGGACTTGTCCAGGGGCAGGGTTCCGCCATCCGCCTTGAGGATGTAGACCGGCGCCGAAATCTTGCGCTGGCGAAGAGCTGCAGTCATGGCTCCGGCGAACTCTTTGTACTGGTCTTTGGTAGCCACGGTGAGAAGAGTTGTGGCGGCGCGGCGGGGGAAGTTGAGCTGGCCGGAGACCTTGTGGCCCAGTTCGATCTTTGCGCCCGGCAAGGCCACAGCCATGATCTCTCCGACTCGATTCTCGTGGGCATGATTGCGCTGGCAGAATTTGCCGACCACGGCCACGCGGGAGAGGTGCTTTGCAGATATTTTAGACGCTACGTCCTTGATCTGAGATTCATTGAGCTTGTCGATCTCCCTGCCCCGGTAGTCGATGGCACCGTCCAGGATGTAAGACTCGCCCAGGTTGTAGTCCTTGGGATTTGTGCCGGGACCGGGGATGAGCACCAGGGCCACGGGGTCCGTCTTGCCCTCTGCGATCATATTCGTGATCAGGGTCGTGCTCAATACGACTCGCTCGATCTTGCGAACGTCAAAACCCACGACCAGCTCATCCAGGGCTCCAAGCAAGCAGTTCAACAGATTATCGTGATCTGTTGGCACGTAAGCGGTCTTGACCACTTGGCTTCCGTCCACCAGAACGGCATCGGTGGTGGTCCCGCCGACATCAATTCCAATAAGCATTTTCATTCGCCTTTCGCTATGCGCAAAGACTCAGGACATATATTAGGCTTTGCGATCTGCCGGAAAAGGTAATGATTATTCTTTTTGTTAACCAAATCATTTCTACAGTTATCTCAAATTGGAATTTTGAAATCGGAATCAATAGACTTTCTTTAATTGCCTGCTACTTCCATAAGCTTAATATATTTCAGAGACATATGATTAATTAGCTTAAGCAGTTCAGGCTTTTGTTAGGATGTGTTCTCCAATGGCAGGAAATATGGATCAATATCTCAAGATATTTCGCGAATCCCATGTTGAAGATCAGCAAACGCTTCTTGGCATTCATGTGCTGATTTATGGAATAGTTAACGCCGTATGGGTGATGCTCAATGCCTTGTTTGTGCCAGCACGCTATCGATGGCTGATGTTTTATCCCGTAATAGGTTGGGGTGCTCTGGTCTTCGTGCACTGGTGGTTCTATGTCCGCAATGCAGACCGGCTATGCAGACTAAGAGAGGAGCGAGCGATCTCCAAGACGGTGAGGAGCGCTTCGGTGGAATAAATTAGGTCGAAAAATCCTTTCGAAAAAAATTACGTCAAACAAATCCGGCCTAACTAATATCCAATCCGATTAATACCCGGATGAATAACCGGATGTCTGAGCGATTTTGATTATCGATTTGAAAAGCGGTATGAGGTGACAATAAGTGTCAACAAATTTCGATGAATATAAGAGAACCTTCCGAGACATGCACGTAGAAGCAGAGGAGACGCTATGGGGCATCCATATGCTGATTTATGTGATTGTAAATAGCCTGTGGGTGATGCTGAACCTGCTGTTCGTGCCATCAAGGTACAGGTGGATCATGATCTATCCGCTGATCGGTTGGGGTTCGCTGATCTTCGTTCATTGGTGGTTCTATGTTAGAAATGCTGAGCGGCTGTGCATGTTGAGGGAAGAGAGGACGGAAAGCAAAGTCACGACAAAGACCATAAATCCGGATTAAGTGTCTGTCGGATTAAATATAAGTCTGGTTAGGTATCGATAAGAATTAAGTCAGGAGAATAGGATTTGATAAATATTAAATCATATTGATTCTCTCATACATTTATAGTTTTTTGCAATTATTTTTGTGCTATTTTTTTCTATCATTTCCGTCCGAGGATTATTTATCTTTTAACGGCCATATCTTTAAAGCGTTGGAGGTTTTATGAATTTTGAGCATGTAGCCGGAAAGGCGAAGGGAACGGTAACCCTCTATGCATTGAGCACATGCATCTGGTGCAAGAAGACAAAGGAATTGCTGTCAACCTTAGGGATTGCTTATGATTATGTCTA
>RPOO01000212.1 GCA_003857025.1 Methanothrix sp. | reverse complement strand
CTTCCTGCTCGGGCCGGTGGGAATCGACGAGGGCGAGAGCGTGCAGGATCGGCTGGAACTGGTGCGGCAAGGGGCACGATTCCTGCAAAACCTGGGAGTCTCGCCCAAAGTGTCCGTGCTCTCCGGAGGTCGCATGGAGGACCGGGGACGCTCGGAGCGCGTCGATCGCAGCCTGGCCGAGGGCGAGCAGATCGCCGCCCTGGCGCGGGAGGCAGGTATCGATGCAGTTCATAAGGGAATCCTGATCGAGAGCTGTCGCGGAGACGACATCGTCATCGCGCCGGAGGGCGTCTCTGGCAATCTGATCTTCCGAACGCTTCTGCTGGTGTGCGGCGCGAACTCTTTTGGCGCGCCGGTTCTGATGGACCATGTCTTCGTGGATTCCAGCCGGGCGCGATCGGGCTTCGACGGGCCGGTGATGCTGGCAAGCTGCATGGCGCAAGCAGGTAGGCGGCGGTTATGATATCGAATCGGTATGGATCATGATCTTGGTTTCTGTTTTGGCGAATTCTTTGATGGGCAAAAATCAGGAATAATTGGCTATTTTCATTCTTGTGAATCCGGATGGTGAGAAATTGAACGGGGAGTAATTTTAACTTCTAAGGCAGCGCCAAAAGAACCAGATGCATTCGATAGCAGGAAAAGACAGAATTCTCCTCTCGCTTCCTGGTGTTTTGGGCGGCGCTTTTGCCATCGCCATCGGTTGCTTGATTCTTATCTTCGCATTCCCGTCCTTGGGCCGCCAGGCAGACTACGGCTATGCACTTTCGCCCGCAGCCGGAGCAATGCTTTTCATACTGCTTGGATTGGCCGGTGGCCTTGGGGCTGCGCTGGCTGCGGAAAGCCGGACGGCAGTGCGAGGATTGACGATCTTTGGCGTCTTGATTTGTCTGATTTTTCTAGGAATTCTGGCATTTTATCGAGAATGGGCGGCGGGCTTTGCGGTCATCATCATCCTGGCATCAATTCTGACATCAGCCTGGGCGGCGGAGCGATGGAAGATTGGCCCTGCTCTGCTGCTGTTCGCGGGTTTGGCAGGCTTTCCCCTCGGCCAGGCGGCGATGACCTTTCTGCCCTACGGCTGGAAGACCTGGGCGGTCTCTGGCGTTATCTTGGTCTTTTGCGGCATTCTCTTCCTGGCCGGGAAGAGACTCGACCGTTTGCCGCTTCTGGACGATGAAAACGTTGGGCGCGGCACCGCCCGCGGTAGCGGGTATTTTCTCTACACGTTGGCCAGCCTTCTTATCATCTCACTTTCCATTGCCGCTCTCATCCATGCTCCTGCAGATGCCGGGGTGGTCGTCGATAGGACGGCGGAATTGAATGTTGGGCCGCTAAATGCAGACGGCCAAAACTCCCAAATCCCAAGCTCTGATGCCTGCGACTGCATGAACAGCACGCCAAAGAAATCAGATGCGCCTCCTGCGCCGACTGCTCTAAACTGTTCCGTCGGCAAGATGGTAGCCCGGATTCTCGAGCCCGGTGACGTGCGCACCTTCCCGCGCGGGGAGCGGATCGGTTTCACAGCTTCGGCTTGCGGAAAGACGCCGCTGGACTTTCTCTGGTGGTCGAGCATTGACGGAATAATCGGTGATGAGGAACAGTTCAACACCAGCAACCTCTCCGTGGGGTGGCATAAGATCACGCTGTCAGTTACGGACCACAGCGGAACGACTGCATCGGACACCATTGAGATCGGCATCGCCGCGCCTTGGGTCTGCAGCAAAGTATCTCCGCGGCCAAAATACTACCCGATCGACACGCCCTGCCAGGACATCTGGCCCAATGGAACCGAGGAATGCCAGCAGCTGGAGGTCTGCCACCCAGATCTGGACTACATCGTTGCAAATGCCGTCAAAGCCTGCGAAAACTATGACGGCGACAAGAAGCTGTGCCGCGGCCTGTACATCATCCGCGCTTTCGGGCCGCAGGCGAGGTACATGCAGGGCTATGCGCTCTTCAAGACCTGCTGCTCCGGGTATCCCGAATGCACCCGCACCTGCTGGCCGGGCCTGGCCGGAACCTGCCCATTCCGGGATGGCTTTAATGGGAATGTTCGCAACCTCTCCTGCCGTCCGGATGAGTGGGGAGTCTCTGCCTGGCATTCGGATACGAATATGAGCGAGAACAGCGCCGTGCTGGGCCTGTTCCCGACCCACGCCACGGTGAACATCCTGCAGACTGGTGTGTGCATCGATTACGCAGCCGCCGTGACCACGCTGCTGAGGAAAGCGGGATACAGCAAAACGGAAGCCATGAGCACGGCCAGCACCGGCTACGACCTGCCGCTGCTCGGCAACCATCCCGGTCACGCCTACAACGTGGTTTTGCTGCCGGGCGAAGATCAGTATCACATCGTGGACACCACGGGCAACGGCGAGGGGATAAATGAGAACGGTGTGCCGCATTACTTTTACTTCACGGGCTGTTTTCTGGGTCAGCCGGTGAAGATCCGGGTCTTCGACTGGTGGGTGGGCTACTGCACCAAGACTTCTCAATATGGATACAATGATGCCGGGTATTTGAGAACTCCGGAAAAAGAGAAGATCTGCGGGTGCTCATGAGATTGGGAGCGCTCGCCATCTGTTATTATTTATTATCTCTTTTGTATTTAACGACTAACTATTGTTTGTGGCCGTAAACCTCTATCATTTGCCGCTCGAATTGCCTCCGACGTCTCCCAGATAGGTCTGACTGGCGGATGCCGTGGTGTTCGATTCCGATGCATAGATTCCGGCACCTAGCCACCACTTGCCATCCACGTTTCTCACGTAGCCGAGCTTCAGCTCTTGCGCCATATTCTTGGCTGGATTGGCATAGATGTAATACAGATATCCGTTGCCTCTCTTTGCCTGATCGATGCAGGTTTGCACAAAGTGAACGCCGTTCAGGTCCACTGCATCTATGCGATTTGATCCCACAAGATTGGGCTGGTAAGGCAGCGAAAGAGCCGTGCCATTGTAGTCGTAGGCGAAGACGTAGAGGTTGCCGTGAACAAAAGAGCCGTTCTTGTCGTTGAATGTTTGGAGGGCTTTCTCCTTTCCGTTCTCTTGTGCATATTTTACGGCTTCATCCACAAAGCCGACCATATTTTCTCTTGCCTCGGACGGGAAGAGTGCAGGGACGTCGGACAGATAAACTCCGGAGCCCACCCACCAGTCATCGTCGACCTTGGCGGCATAGCCGACCTTCAGCTCATCCTTAGATTCGTGGTCGGGGTTAGGGAAGATGAAATATGTGAAGTCCTCGCCCCTGTGGGAGCAATCGATCAGGTCTTTGATCAGAGCCACGCCATTCGGGTCGGTCAAATTGATCTTGCTGTTGCCGATGAAATCGGGGCGGAAGGGATGGGCGACGTTTGTGCCTCGGAAGTCGTAGGCGTAAATGTAAAGATCGCCTCGCACGAACTTTCCGGTCTTGTTGTCAAACTCCAAACATGCCTTCTCCCGTCCTACCTCGCGGGCATAGTCGCGAGCCTCCCTCACGAAATCGACAAGCTCGGTCAGGGAGGAACTGTGCACGAGTTGCGTTGATGATTGATTCAGATTCGCGGATTGATTGGCGGCGTCCTCTGCAGCCGAGACGCCGAATACCATGGCGGCAACGGCCATGACCAGGAAAAACGCTGCGCCAAAAACGAAAGCTGTTCTCATGATCGACTAGCGATCGCATTAATGCATTTAAGCGTTTTTCTAAGTTATTATTAAGGATAATTTTTAATTCTTAAAATGGGTTTGATGAAAGTCATTATTTATGAAATATATTTATCGATATTGTCTATCTTTCGAGACCGTCTCTAGTAAAGGCAATTATAGATCCGAATGATTCTTTTGGAGATGGCTGCACCTTCATGAATGCCTCCGGATAAGGTTGAGGCTCGGTGTGATTGTCGCCGGAAGGAGTATATTGATATACAAAATATATCACTATCCTCCAAAAAAAGTGTGCGAGGCATCATATGCTTGAATCGGGCGAAAACAGATCTGGCCGTGTTCGAATGCGAATCGCGGTAGATAGAATCTTTAATGATGATCTGATGATTGCGCTGGCTGCCATCCTTGCTGCCATGGTCATCCTTCAGATCTTTGTCGATTTCTCGAACGGTATGGATATTCTTTTTGATTATATAAATTATTTTATAATTGTTATATTTGCTGCAGAATATGCTCTAAAACTATATACTTCAGAATCGCGAATTTCATTTGCGTCCGACCCCTTGCACATTCTTGATCTGGTCATTATAGTTCTCGCGCTCTTTGATATATCCAAAATCGGATATATTTCGGTTCTGCAAAATCAAGCCCAATTATCACCGATACTGCGACTGGTCCGAGTGCTACCACGCGTGCTGCCTCGCGTGCTTCTGACCTTCTTTTTAGCGGGCAGGACTGCAAAGAGAATGGAACATGAGAAATCTATCGAAACCAAGCTCGACCGTCCTGCGCTTCAAGTATCAACATTTAGCTCCAAGGGAAATATCTCGCGGCTAAAATCAGAAGACTTTGGCCAATTATATGCACCGGATGAGCCGCTTTGGATTGACTTTCAGCAAATTGGGGAAGCAGATCTCGACGCCATTGAAAGAGCTACCAAGATTCCCAATAATCTGATTGAGAATAAGCTGATCCGAGAATCATTTCCTAGGATTGATCATATTGAAGGTGTCCCTACCATCTTCTTGTGGGATTCCAAGATTAAAACGGAGACTCCTAAATCGGATAATTCAAGCAAGGAAACGCTCAATATCGGCACGAACAACATGCTCATCGTCTGCCTAGAACGCAAAATCGTCACGTTGAGCCGCGACACAAGCGACCTATTCGATAAAATATCCCGCGATTTGGCCGAAAAGGAAAAGAATTTGCAGCAGCCCGTGAGTCCAACAGATGAAGAGTTCACTGTCAAGGTTTTATACCATCTGCTTTGGCAGAAGCTGATCGATTATGGCGAAATTGTCCAACGGATCGAACAAAAGACGATTGGGTTTGAGGAGATCCCAGTTGACAAAACATCGCCTCAATTTCTCGAAGAGACCTTCCATTTTAAGAAAGAGATTCAGAAGATCAGGAGCAATCTGTGGCATTTTCATCAGGTTCTGCACCAATTGACGGATAAAAAGAATTCATCAATCCTAAAAATAAAGAATATTGAAGAGTTTAATAATCTTCATGCTGAATCAGAATATTTGCTTGAAACGGCAGAGAATATCAAGGAGAGCTTGATCTCTCTTATCGAACTTCACATAAATACCGTGTCGTACGACATGAACCGAGTCATGAAGGTAATAGCCGTCATCACATGTCTGGCAGTGATTCCGTCCATTATCGGAGGACTGCTGGGAGTAAACCTGAAAGATCAACCATATGAGTTAACAATCGGGGAGGTTTTTTTCCTTGTTTCTTCCCTAATGATACTTGGCATTTACATATTCTACAAGATGGACTGGCTGCGGCAAAAATAAATTTTTTTGTCAATGGAGGGATTGATGCAGCCTGCTACGAACACGCCTCCACGGCAAAGCGGAATTAAGCTTATTTAATCAATTTTTAGGGAAAGACTGCGCCTGGGCAGAGGCGCAGAGTACG
>RPOO01000211.1 GCA_003857025.1 Methanothrix sp. | reverse complement strand
GACGCGCACGTCGCGACCGTTTGACGGGGATGGCACGGCCCGGGAGAGCTGTGGCGTTGCACAGTACTACCAGCGACACCTGATGCAAACGGAGGCGGTGGACGCCGTGATCGGCACCTACGTCGAACGGCTGAAGAAGGCCGGCCTGTACGAGCGGTGCCTGGTCGTCGTCACCGCCGACCATGGCGTCTCGTTTTCACCGGGGTTGCCGCGCCGCGAGTTCACCGACGAGACGTCCGCGGAGATCGTGCGGGTGCCGCTCGTGATCAAGTTCCCCGCCGGGCAGCCAGGCGTGCCCGGCACCATCACCATCGCCGGGCAGATGGTGTCGGACCGGAACGCGGAAACCGTGGACATCGCGCCGACGGTGCTGGATATGCTGAATCTGTCTGAACCGGAAAACCAGTCATGGGAAGGCAAGTGCATTCCGCTGAAGAAAAGCCATGATTCGCGGGTCGTGGGCGTGCCGGAAGGAGCGGAGACTTATCGGAGCGAGAGGCAGATCGGCAATAAGACGCTGGATTTGACGGCGAAGACTGCGCCGCCGATGGGTGGGATGAAGAAGATCGTGGGGGTCATGCTCATCCTGATCATAAATTTGATCGGGGCTGCGGTCGTCGTTTGGATTTGGAGAAAAGAGTAGACGAGAAGCAGCACGAAACGATTTGCCGTCTCGATTGATGCGCTTTTGCCTCTAAAATCCTTTCAGGAGTTTTGATCATCTCCAGTACTTTATTTCATCTCCTCCGAAACCGCCTTCTTTCGCAGCAATCGATTGTAGGCGATGGCAAACCTGTGTGCCTCATCCCTGATCTCCTGGATGAAGAGCGATGCTTTCTCACTGCGCTTCAGCGGCAAAGGCTCGGAGCTGCCGGGCAGGTAGACTTCTTCTTCCCCCTTGGCGATGGAGATGACCGGAACCTTGACCCTCAGCTCTCGAAGCTGATCTCGGGCGGAAGATAGCTGCCCGAGGCCCCCGTCGATGATGATCAGATCGGGCAGCTCCTTCTCCTCGTTCTTCAGGCGAGAGTAGCGCCTGCGCACCACCTCTGCGATGGAGGCGAAGTCGTCGATGCCTTCCACGCTTTTTATCTTGAAGCGCCGGTAGTTGCTCTTGTCCGGCCTGCCGCCCCGGAACTGCACCATTGACCCGACGGTGAATGTTCCGGCCAGGTGCGAAATATCGAAGCACTCGATCACATCCGGTCTCCTGGGAAGATGCAGCGCCTCTTGCAGGGCATCCAGCTTCTTTCTGTCTCCAAAAAAGCCTATCTCCACATTCTTGCGGGCCAGGTCCAGGAGCGTTCGCTTCTCTCCCAGCTTTGGGACAGTGACGCGCACCTTCTTTCCCAAAACGTGAGAGAGAAACTCGATCAGAGATTCATCCAGCGGCTCGGCCAAGATCAGCTCTTCCGGGGGCTTGTTCTCCGAATAATACTGGACCAGGAACTCCTCCAGAAAATTTTCGTTATGGGCGAAGACATAGTCCTCTTTGCCTTCCAGCGTCCCCCTGTAAACCTTGAAGAGCATGAGGTAAACATTGCCGCCCTCGACCACGTAGCTGATCACATCCTGGTCGTACTTGCGCAGATGCTCCACGCTCTGCCGCTCCCCCAGACGCTCCAGCGCGCAAATCTCGTCCCGCAGCTCTATCGCTCTCTCGAACTCCTGGCGGGCGGAAAGGGCAAACATTTCTTCTTTCAGGGCACGGACAAGCTCGCTAGATTTGCCGCTCAAGGCCGTCTCGGCGCGCCGAACCTTGGCCTGGTAGTCGGCCTCGCTAACCTTGCCGATGCACGGCCCCGCGCAGTGGCCCAGGTGATAGCGCAAGCAGGCACGCCTGGGAAGCCTGCGGCAGGTGCGCAGCCCAAAGGTTTTCCGGATTATCTGGTAAACATAAGTTCTCTCCCGTGCCGAGGTGAAGGGGCCGAAGAACGAGCCGCGACCGGCAGCTTTGCGTGAGATCCGAATGCGCGGAAACGGCTCGTCGGTCAGTTGAATGCAGGCATACCTGGAAGCGTCCTTCAGCTTGATGTTGTAGCGGGGAAGGTGCTTCTTGATTAGTGTATTTTCCAGCAGCAGGGCCTCGACCTCGGTATTGGTCACGATGAAGTTCACGCTTGACGCGGCCTCGACCAGCGCCCCGGTCTTGGGGCCGTGGTCCTGCTTCTGGAAGTAATTGCTCACCCGCTTGCGAAGATCTCTGGCCTTGCCGACGTAGACGATGGTGCCCTGTGAGTCCAGGAACAGGTAGCATCCGGGAAGATGGGGAATATGATCGAGAGAGATCATGACTGGAGAACTCAATTATACTTCAGGTTATAAAACCTTCATCAATAAGCCATTCCTAAATATCAACAATATCAACAGAATTATAGCCAATGCAGTCAGATAATAGTCACAGAGTTATGGAAGACCGACTATCATCGGCCTCAAGCTTAAATGATTTAAAGGTCAATTTCAGGTGAATTGTTATGGATGACGATTTTAAGAAAGCCGCTGAATTTCACGGCCATATCTGCCCCGGTCTGACAATGGGCTACAGAGTGGCGAAATACGCCAAGGAACATTACCCGAGATCAGAGGATGAGGAACTGGTCTGCATTGCGGAGAATAGTTCTTGCAGCATCGATGCCGTGCAAGCACTTCTCGGCTGCACCTCCGGCAAGGGAAACCTCGTTCTCAAGGATAACGGAAAGCAGGTCTTCACCTTCTACTCCCGTGACAAGGGTAAAGCTCTGCGAATTTACTTCAAGGGCGACATTCTCAAGGGCATGGATGCCTTGAGGAAAAAACAAGCAGAGGGCCTTCTCAGCTCTGAGGAGAAGAAACAGATGCAGGCAATGAGGGCCGGGATCATTGATGCCATCCTTAATGCCAGGGATGATGAGGTGCTCTCCGTCCGAGAGGTGGACATTCCAGCACCCGATAAAGCGCGGATCTATCCGTCTCTGATCTGCCAGGAATGCGGCGAGGGCTTCATGGAGATTCTGGGAAGGACGGCCAAGGGAAAGGTGCTGTGCAAGGATTGCTTCGAGAAGATAGTCTGCTGAGGCGGGAATCATTTTCCGCCTATTCGTCTACCAATCGCCTACTCGCTCGCCACCCGCCAATCCTCCCGCCAATCCTCTCGTCAATTCACTTTTTCTCCCGGCTGCCCCATCAACCCGTCAGCGTTAGGGCATTTTATTCTCGAATGACTGCCTCGCAATCCTTAAATATGATATATGTTACCATGATACATGTTAGCATTTACAGGATTGATGAAAATTGAGCGAGATAGGCAAGAGAGTAAGAATTGAAAGAATAATGGACCGAGACAGTGGAAATACGGTCATTATCCCTCTGGACCACGGCATCAGCGTCGGTCCCATTAAGGGTCTCGTCGACCTGCCGGAGATGGTGAACAAGGTGGCCAAAGGGGGAGCTAATGCCGTTTTGCAGCAGAAAGGCATGGTCAGGCACGGCCACCGCGGCTACGGCCAGGATGTCGGTCTGATTGTGCACATGAGCGCCTCCACATCACTTGGCCCCGATCCCAACAACAAAGTGCAGGTCTGCCTGGTGGAAGAGTGCCTGAAGATGGGAGCAGATGCAGTGTCCGTTCACATCAACATCGGCTCCGAAACGGAATCAGATCAGCTCAGCATCCTCGGCTGCGTCAGCGAGAGATGCGACTTTTGGGGAATGCCGCTAGTGGCTATGATGTACCCGCGCGGCAAAGGCATTGCCAACCCCAATGATGTCGAGGTCGTGGCTCATGCCGCCCGCGCCGGAGCGGAGCTTGGCGCCGACATCATAAAAACCAACTACACGGGTGATGTCGACACCTTCCGGCGCGTTGTGGAAGGCTGCCCGGTTCCTGTGGTCATCGCCGGAGGGCCCAAGACGGAGACTGATATGGAATTCTTGCAGATGATCGAAGGAGCCTTGCAGGCGGGAGCACGTGGCGTGGCCATTGGCCGCAACGTCTTCCAGCATAAAGATCCGGTGAAGATGACCCAAGCCATAGCCGCGATCGTAAATAAGGGCAAGACGGCGGAAGAGGCCATCAAGATTTTGTAATCTCAGTAAAAATGGATCTTGATATTCTGCAGTCGATATTGGATGGGAGTGGGGGGAAAAGATGGTGCAGAGGGCTCAAAGAGCGATGGTATTCCTCAAGACTCCTATCCCCTCTATCTCAACCTCCACAACATCACCCTTCTGCAGTTGACCCACTCCGTGAGGCGTGCCGGTGGCGATCACATCACCCGGCTCCAATGTCATGACGCCGCTTATGAACTCCACCAATTTTGGAACGCCGAATATCAGGTCGGATGTGCTCGATTTCTGCATCACACGTCCATTGACGCGGGTCTGGATGGCGGCGTTCGATGGATCAATCTTGGCGATCCACGGCCCGAAAGGCGCGAAAGTGTCGAAGCTCTTAGCCCGCGTCCACTGGCCGTCTTTGCGCTGCAGATCGCGTGCAGTGACATCGTTGAAGCAGGTGTAGCCTAATATGTACTTCTCCGCCTCGCCCGCAGCTACGTCCTTGCAGCGCTTTCCGATGACCACTCCAAGCTCGCCCTCGTAGTCCACCTGTTGGCTGGACGGCGGATAGACGATCTCCTTTCCCGGTGCGAGAATCGCTGATGGCGGCTTGAGAAAAAGGATGGGCTCTGACGGAAGCTCCATCTTCAGCTCATGGGCATGTTCCGTGTAATTCAGGCCGACGCAGACGATCTTGCTCGGCTGGCAGGGGGCCAGCAGTTCGACATCCTCCAAGGCCAGTACCTCGCCACCGGAGACGATGCCGTTTTCCTCGCTGTACGATCCGCCTCGAACCCTGCCGTCCTTCATGAATCGAACGATCATTTCAACCTCAAACTTCAATTCCAGCTCTTTCCTCTGCAGCCAGTGTTCATCCTTTGCACAGCCCCTTGCCGCCGGTCGGGCCGCGCCGATATCTGCCAAACTCGCTCTCCAGCAGTCGATCCGCCATGATCACCGGCCCTTCCACGCAAACGCGCGTACCATCGGGGTCCAGGCAGCAGGAACCGCATACTCCCGCGGCGCACTTGAAGTAGCGGGTGAGCAGAGCCTGCGTCTTTCCCGCGTGTTCACTGGTGCGGGAGATGATGTCCCACATCATAACCTCCGGGCCGCAAAGATAGATCTGGCTGAACCCTGCCAGGTCCAGCTCCTTCAAGCCCTCTGCAACGCGCCCTTTGATGCCCGCCGAGCCGTCATCGGTAGTAATAACCAGATCGCCCAGCGCCTCCAGCCGGTCTTGAAGGATGAGGTCTTCCAAGCAGCGGAAGCCCGCCAGCGATGTGACTCGAATGCCTGCCTTCCTGGCCTGCTCGCCCAGAAACGCCAGCGGTGCCGTTCCCACGCCGCCGCCGACGAGCAAGATGCTCTCGCCCCGCAGGACGAAGCCGTTCCCCAGTGGTCCCCTCAGACCGATGCTGCTGCCTGCTCCCATCTTGAAGAGCGCCTGTGTGGCTTCGCCAACGGACTGAACTGTGATGGTGTCAGGCCCCGAGAAGCTCATAGGCACCTCGTCCACGCCCCGAATCCAGACCATGGCATACTGCCCCGGAGCCGGGTCCAG
>RPOO01000210.1 GCA_003857025.1 Methanothrix sp. | reverse complement strand
CGTCCATCTTCAAGAATGCGGGCGAGCTGTTCCGGGAGCTGGCCGCGGACGGTGCCATGATAAGGGCCTGCTCCAGATGCGCTGCCGCCAGAGGCTATCTGCCGGAGGACGGCGGCATCTGCATGGACTACTATCCGGGAATTGTAATAGGAAGCCTCTACGATCTGGCTGAGATGTTGAAGTGCAGCGATCGGGTGATTGCATTAACAGGATGAGATGAACGGATGAGATGAATGAAACAATTCGACAGTTCAGCCCTGGAGGATTAAGGCATGAGATCGATCTTCTACCTGCTTGATAGGGCTCCTTACGGAAGCGAGAAGGCTTACGGCTTGCTCAATGCCGCTGCGGTGAGCATCAAGATGGACCTGACGCTGGGCCTTTATGCCGATGGCGTTTACCTGGCACTGGCCGGTCAGGACAGCCGTCTTCTCGCCACCGCAAATCTCTCGGATATTCTCTATGCTTATCCTGAGATCAAAGTCGTTGCCCATGAGCCGTCCCTGTTGGAACGCGGCCTCATGAACCAGGAATTGATCGAGCTGGTGGAGCTGACGGATGACGACAATTTCCTGGACCGGATGGTGGATGCGGATGGAATGGTCGTTCTATAGGATTCTGCGGTTATGAATTCAGACAGAGCATCTCACCAAGGACCGGAATTAAGGAAAAAGGAAGGAGAATCTCGTGATCAACTCTGATTTGCGCGTTCAGGAAACCGAATCCAGGAATGCGGAGGATTCAAAGAGACATATCTTCCTCTTGACTAAGCCGCCGGGGAGCGAGCGAACGAAGCTCTGCTTGCGGCTCGTGGAGCGGACGGAGGACGCCGTCTTGTATCTGGCAGGGGATGGCGTGTTCAATCTGCTCGGCGATTCTTTAGATGTGCTGGCTGCGACGATGCAGTCGCCTGTTCGGATTTACGCCTGCCGGGAGGATATGCAAGCAAGAGGCGTGAAGAGCGCTGGCAAGGCAACTGTGCTTGATGATTTTTATGATCGGATGGTGGCGGATATGATGGATGAACGGAATAAAGCCTATTCCTTTTGATAATGTATTTCCGGACTTAAAACATTCGGAAATCGTGGGCGGACCGAATTCACATCAGGCCAATTTGCTTCATCATTTCGATCTTATCGTAAAAGAGCTTCTCATCTACAATCTCGCCGTTGATCCAGTGAGCAACAGTGCAAAACTCAATTTTGAATTTTTTGCCTGTCGGAGGAATTGTCTTTCCATCAGCACCAGTCATGGACCCCTTGAAGGTGCCTGTGAAGTCCGCCACGGAGCACGTCCAGTCGCCCTGGCCGAAGAGCACCTTATATGGGTTGTTTCCGACGTGGTTGTCCGGGAAGATCTTAAAGAAGGCAATCGCTTCTTCTTTATGAGACGGACGACCTTTAGTGGGCTCATGCTGACCCGGCCAGAACACTTCCACATGACTGGCATGCCTCTTCTCGAATGTTTCCCAGTCCTGGGAATTCCATGCATCGTCTAAAGTTTTCATCAGTTTTAGGTTTTCTTCTACAGTCATTTCAATTACCTCGTTGTATATTTTTTATATAAGATCATTAATAAGTATTAATATTAGTTATGGTCTTATTTCGTTATAAGGCTATCTCTGCAGGTGACTGCTATCGCAAAATGGCTTATTGCGAGACTTGCCGCAACGACAGAGTGTAACCCGATTACGAGCTTCATAGGTTTTGCCGTCGGCGGATTCAACCGGAATCTTGCCACATACCCGAAGCGGACCGATTTTACCTGCCTGTTCATCTTCGACCACTCCGATGGACGGCTCAAATTGCGGCTCGATTTCTTTTCCTGTCTTTTTATCCCAGGCAACCAGGCGGCCTGATGGGCAGTCTCCGGCTTCCTCGATTGCAATTTGCCTGGCTTCTGGATCGTCTGACTGCATCGTAAGGTTCCAGGTTCCACCGGCCCGGTGGCAGAAACGAGCAGAAGCGCATAAATGCTGAGCATCAGTCAGCTTCAGGTCCGGTCCATCGATCGACTCGCACTGATCGACATAGGGTTTTATGCTTGCCTTCTCTGTGCCGTCGAATTTGGTTCTTATATGAGTGCCATCGCAGAATGGTTTGTCCTTGGACCCTCCGCACCGACATAAGGCGTAATTCTCCTTCAATGGGAAACTCTTTCCTTCCAGCCACTTGCACGGATTTCCTTCTTCATCAAATTCCATTTTATGTTCGGCCAGAGGTACCTCGCCTGAAACGATATATGGTCCATTCTTGCTTACTTTGATTTTGGCATTTCCGCCTTTTTTCTCACTTTCGTCTTTCGTTGACATATCTATACACTATTCTCCGAATTAATTCTTTCTTTGAATTGTTTTTTCCATGTTCAGGCAATAAATCGACTAAGATTTGTGCAGGTTCATTATTATGTGGGCCGGATTTTGATTATTGTTGCATTCTATTATAGTTTATTCTGTTATAAAAGACTTTTCAAACGTGTCCGCCGATAGGTCCCATAAAGCATTTGGGATCTTTCCGCATATAAATGAGAAACAGGTTTGAGAGGAAGTCCGTGCTCTGGTGGCGATACTGCCGACTGCAGTCACGCTCCTAGTCCTTGCCGATTTTGACTGCAAGCATTGAAATCGAACCGCCCTCCATGCCCTCGACAGGAAAACTGAGCATCTCGCCGTCCTTGCGGCAAGCGATCACATACAACAGAGGCAAATAGTGATCCGGCGTGGGAATGGAAAGCATCGCATCATTGCCCAAGGTCTCGTATGAGATGAGCGGATCGTCATCCTCCGCCAACAGCAATTCTCTCACTCGATCCTCAAACCGAACCGCCCAGTCAAAGGGAGCTGCTAGTGGCTGGCTCCAGGCATAGGCACGCAAATTATGCACAATGTTACCGCTTCCGATAATAAGGACGCCTTCCTCTCGCAGCGGCGCAAGCTTTTTGCCTATTTCGTAGTGAAATGATGCCGGTTTCGTTCTATCGATACTGAGCTGCACCACCGGGATATCGGCCTTGGGATATAAGTGACGGAGCACCGACCAGGTTCCATGATCCAGACCCCATTGATCATTAAGGTCTGCGTCGTGCAAGGAAAGCAATTCTTTGATACGGTTGGCAAGGGCCGGATTTCCCGGCGCAGGATACTCGACCTCGTACAGCTCCTGTGGAAATCCGCCGAAATCATGGATCGTCTTTGGTGACTGCATTGCAGTTACGGCAGTTCTCGCAATATACCAATGTGCAGAAATGGACAGGACCGCTTTTGGCCGAGGAATCGTGGCCCCAATGGCCGCCCAGGCTTTTGTGTAGGCATTGGTCTGCAGTGCATTCATTGGATTGCCGTGTCCAAAGAAAATGACCGGCATAGTTTCCGCCATTTCGTTAACCTCGCATTATATTGAGTGCGGCTGATGATATAGACTTTGGCAAAGGGATAAAATCATCACAACAGTTTATTGACGAAGACAAATATCCCACTCTAGGTGGGCCATGTGCCATGCTCCGCTACGTCACCGCAGCCTGATGAATTACATTGAAATACATGTAAACATCATAAATACGAAAGGTGATTTTATCTCAACTGCAGTGTCCGTTAGACTCCCGGATGATATGGCACGCTGCCTAGAGGATCTTGCAAAGACAATCGAGCGTCCTAAGACATACGTAATCCGAAAGGCCATCGAGGAATATCTCAAAGAGTATTCCGACTATCTGATCGCATTGGAGCGTTTGAACGACAAGGATGACAAGATAGTCTCGGATGAGGAGATGATGGAACTCCTTGGCATACAAGATTGAGTACAAATCATCGGTCTTTCGTGAGTTGAAACATCTGGATAAGAATGCGGCCAAAAGGATCACGAAGGAGATCCGAGAATCATTATCATTAGACCCGAATTGCGGCGAGCCTCTCACGGGACAATTCAAAGGCATGCTGAAGCTACGCGTCGGAGATTATCGCATAATCTATTCCAGAACCAAAGACGGTGTGCTCATTCTCAGAGTGGGCCACAGAAGTATTGTTTATGGCAAATAATAAGTTTAAGATTATTATCTAAAGAGAGATGACTAGCTCTTTCTCGCTGCGATTTCTCGTATCATCTCCGCCGATATGGCAATCCCTTTCCAAGTATGCATGTTGACTGAAAGCAGCAGCCCCACCACTTTGCCATCCTGCACCAGCGGGCTGCCGCTGTCTCCCGGCCCCGGCAGATTGCCCAGGAGCAGCACAACATAGGCAATGGACCAGGACATGTCGGAGATGCGGCATTGCATGGTGCGTTGCGAGTTCTTCAGCTCGGCCTCGCCCAATTTCGGCTTGCCAAGCTCCGTAGGCTGACAGGCTCCGAGTATTGGGAAGAAGGCAAGGTCGGCATCACTGGGGATGAAGGCCACCTTGCAGGCGAGACCGCCCGCGCGCAGGTTGTGCGTGCCTGCTGCGTGGAAGATATGCGCCGGAGCGACGCCTGCCAATGCCCTGCGCCAGGGGACGATGGCACCGACAACGCCGCCGGAGCGGCCTGCGATGAACTGGTCACCGGATTTGATCATATCTGGATTGATTGATTAATATAAAAGTATGAACTTATTACACCGAGTTCGAAGGATCAAAGCCTTCAACTCAACAAATTCACCATCATCTGCAATTTTTTTCAAGTGAATAAGCAACTGGACTTTTTTCTCATTTTCGATCATCTCTTCTAAAAGCTGCGAATATGTCTCTCCCGGCCTTAAGATACGAAAGATCATGCCATACCTTTTCCGAAACAAGAATGTGCCTTGTGGCATTCATGATGTTACGGTAATGATTTTGGCCAGATATTTCTTTTGGCTCCAGTTCAAAGCCCACAGTGTGCAGGTCTTTCACAATTTCATGCTTAATTAAACGATTTACTAACTGCCCGGAGCAAAGTTTTTATTCAGATCATTTCATTAGCTCATCTTGAAATGGACATCGAGCAAGCATCAAAATTTTTAATTGCAATGAGCCCGATTATACAGGCATTAGCATGGCCGTTATTGGTTCTCTATTTAGTAATCCATTTCAATGAAGATATAAAAGAATTTTTAAAAAATATAACATATATTACATTTAAAATTGGTCCGCCAGGCGTTGAAGTTTGTGCAAAAAAATCAATCGAGTCTGCTGTCCTTACTGGCGCAGCTACAATAATTAAGTCACCATCGGAGTCTATCTTCGGTGAAAAAGAGGTAAGCAGAATCGCAAATACAATAATTGAAACCGCAACTACAAAGGGCATTACAGAGGTATCAATATTATGGGTTGATGATTCACCAGAAAATAATAATTTTGAAAGAAGAGCGTTAGAAGCGTTGGGAATGAAGTTCAAAATAAGCACTAACACAGAAGATGCTATTAATAAGATAGAATCAAATAATTATGATTTAATCATTACAGACATGAAGCGCCTTAATGACGATCTTGCTGGATATACATTACTTGAGAAAAAAATTAAGCTGGGAGATAATACACCACTTATCATATACACAGGATATTCAACTCCAAAACAAATAGAGGAGGCTAAATTTAAGGGTGCTTTTGGTTGCACATATGACCCGCAAGAATTGTTTCAACTAGTGTTAAAAATAGTGAAAAATAAAAACTAAAATTATTTAAAAT
>RPOO01000209.1 GCA_003857025.1 Methanothrix sp. | reverse complement strand
TAGGCGACACCTTCCTCCTGCACCAGAAGATCAAGAACCAGCCGGTGGACATGCTCATCGGCAACAGCTTCGGCAAGCTGATCGCCCGCGCCGAGGACATCCCGCTGGTGCGGGTGGGCTTCCCCATCACCGACCGGGCCAATCTGCA
Organism: Methanothrix sp.; assembly: GCA_003857025.1. GTDB lineage: Archaea > Halobacteriota > Methanosarcinia > Methanotrichales > Methanotrichaceae > Methanothrix. The sequence continues at coordinate 5,505 of RPOO01000209.1, read as the reverse complement.
CTACTTCCCCATCATCGGCTACGGCGGAGCGGCAAGGCTGGTGGAGATGATAGGCAACACATTCCTGGAAAGAAGGGACCGGGACTCGGACGACACGCACTTTGAGATGGTGCTCTAGGAAATTTGGATTGAACAAAACGAAATGGATTGACAGGAAGACTGACAGGATAGACAATAGACAATATCGCCGAGGAAAAATGATCGTTAAGATCTTTGAAGGCAGAGAGGGGCACATTCAACAGAAAGGCGACGATTGCCTTCCCCTCTCCTGCAATAACGACAGTCTGGCCGGAGCCGTGAGCCAGAGAGCCTGCGTCTACTCCGGGGCACGGGTGGTGCTAAATCCGCTCACCGATGCCCTGCACCTGGTGCACGGCCCCATCGGCTGCGCTGCCTACACCTGGGACATCCGGGGCGCTTCTTCATCCGGCCCCGACCTCTACCGAAACAGCTTCTCTACAGACATGAAGGAGCTGGATGTGGTCTTCGGAGGCGAGAAGAAGCTGGCAGCGGCCTTGCGGGAGCTGGCGGACAGGTTCCATCCGCCGGCCATCTTCGTCTACTCGACATGCATCGTGGGCATCATCGGAGACGACCTGGGGACCGTCTGCAAGAAGGCAGCCGAGGAGCTTGGCATCCCGGTCTTGCCCGTCAAGTCGGAAGGATTTCGGGGCAACAAGAACGAGGGCTACAAAGCGGCCTGCAATGCGCTCTTTGAATTGATCGGAACCAGGGATTACACGCCCAAGAGCCGCTACTCGATCAACCTTCTCGGCGAGTACAACGTGGCCGGAGACGTCTGGTCTGTAAAGCCATTCTTCGAGGAGATGGGGATCGAGGTTGTGGCAACGCTGACAGGCGACGCCAGAGTGGCCGAGATTCAGAGGGCTCATGCGGCCCGGCTCAATTTAGTGCAGTGCAGCGGCTCCATGACCTATCTTGCCAAGAAAATGGAAGAGAAATATGCCATTCCCTACAAGCGGATCAGCTTCTTCGGCTTGCAGGACATGGCCTCGGCCCTGCGGACCGCTGCGGAGTTCTTCGACTCGCCGGAGATGAAAGAAAAAGCGGAAGAGATCATTGTGCGAGAGACGGCACGCGTCACGCCCCGGATCGAGCGGCACCACGCCCGCGTGAGCGGCAAGAAAGCGGCCATCTACATGGGCGGCGCTGCCAAAGCCGTGTCGCTTGTCCGTGCTTTCCAGGAGATGGGAATGGATGTGGTCATCATCGGCACGCAAACAGGAGATCGTGACGACTATGAGAAGATCGCCTACATCGTAAAAGACGGCACTGTGATCATCGACGATGCCAATCCACTGGAGTTGAAGGAACTTCTCATCAAACAGGGCGCTGATCTGCTGGTAGCGGGCGTCAAAGAGCGCTTCCTGGCCTACAAACTGGGAATCGCGTTCTGCGACTTCAATCACGACCGGACCATCAGCTTCGAAGGATTCGATGGAATGGTCAACTTCGCCCGCGAGGTCGACATTACCATCAACAGCCCCGTCTGGCAGCTTCCCGTAAAGCGAGAAAGCCCGATTGCAGGCAGATCTGATTTGACAATTAGCGCAGGAGTAGAGGATGTTATCCAAGAGCCTTGCCACAGTTAATCCCTGTTCCATGTGCATGCCCATGGGCAGCGTGCTGGTCTTCCGGGGAATCGAGAACTGCATGACCCTCTTTCACGGCTCGCAGGGGTGCAGCACCTACATGCGCCTGTACCTTGCCCATCACTTCCGCGAGCCTGTGGACATCGCTTCGTCTGCGCTGAGCGAAAAGGGGGCCGTCTACGGCGGAGCCGCCAACCTCAAGCAGGGCCTGCGCAACGTGATCAAAGGCTACAATCCCAAGGCCATCGGCATCGCCACCACCTGTCTTGCCGAGACCATCGGAGATGACGTTCCCCAGATAGTCCGCGAGTTTCAAGCGGAGGAGCCGCTGGCTAAGGATGTGACATTCATCTCTGTCTCGACGCCCTCCTATGCCGCCTCGCATGAGGTAGGCTACAGGGTGGCTTTGAAGAATCTGGTGCAGACGCTGGCCAGAAAGCCGGAGCCCGGCGGCGGACGGACGAGTGGGCTGACCAATAATGGGCGAATCGATGGACGAATCAACATCCTGGTGGGCTCCATCGTCTCTCCGGCTGACGTTCGCTATCTTAAGAGGCTGCTGGACGACTGGGGCCTCGGATACATTCTGCTGCCGGACATCTCGGAGACATTTGACGCGCCACTCTCCGAGGACATGCCCCGAATCCCTCTCGGTGGAACGCCGCTTGACGATATCCGCGACTCGGCCAACTCAAAGGCAACAGTGACCATCGGCGGCCTCGTACAGGAACCCGGTGCAGGCGACTTCCTGAAAAAGGAGTTCGAGATACCTCACACGCCGCTTCCCCTGCCCATCGGTCTCGAATATTGCGACCGCCTGGTTGCCTGTCTGGAGGAATTGACAGGCGAAGCCATGCCCGAAGGCTACGAGCGAGAGCGGGGACGGCTGCTGGACACAATGGTCGATGCCCACAAGATCGTGGCCGATGCCAGGACGGCGGTCTTTGGAGACACGGAGACGGTCCTGGGACTGACCCGACTGATGACGGAGCTTGGCATGAGGCCGCAGATCATCGCCACCGGTGCCATCAACCCTGCCTTCGCCGAAGCAGCCGCAAAGCTTGCTCCCGATTCCAGAATCATGACCGGTGCGGACTATTCCGAAATCGCCGAGGAAGTCTCGACAAGAGGGATCGATCTGATGGTGGGACCCTTCACGGGGAGGCAGACCGCCAAGAAGGAGAAAGTTCCTCTCCTGCGAGTTGGATTGCCAAACCACGACCGCTTCGGTGCATCGCACCAGTTGATGCTGGGGTACGAAGGGACCATGCATCTGGTGGACCGCCTGGCCAATGCATTGATCGAGTCCAAGGAGGGCGGACCCGCATGAGAGAGGACACTAAGCTTGAGCAATTCCGCAACTTCGAGTACATCCGGCTTGAGACGATCAAGAAGAACGGTCAGGTCGTCCCGACGCCGGTCTGGTTCGTGGTGGAGGATGATATGCTCTACGTCAGGTCTTACGCCAACAGCGGCAAGGTCAAGCGCATGAAAAACAATCCTCACGTGCGCGTCACACCCTCCGATGCTCTGGGAAAGCCTCATGGCGTCACAATTGATGGATTGGTGGAGCGTGCCAACGGCGATATGGAGATCAAGATCAGCCAGCGTCTCTATCGCAAATACGGCCTGATGAAGATGTCCTTCGACCTCTGGGGGGCCATCAAGCAGCTCGATTGGGCGGTCTTCGCCATCAAGATATAAATTTGGACTCGCATGAGCGCCGATCCGGCACTATCAAGCGCAAGGATTAATAAGTTTTGCATAAATGCTTAACATATCACTAAAATGTTAGCGTTTGTGTTTACATAAGGCAGATCTGAGATAGGTGGGACCCCAGAAAACCCGGAACATCTCACGATCTCGCCATCATCTGCATCCGCCTGTATTCACAATTAATAATCTTTGGGAGGGAAAAAGACAATGGTTGGAAAAAGAGCATTTCCGGCGCTGTTTGCCGCCCTGCTCCTGGCGACGTCTTTTAGCCTGGCTGCCGAGCAGCAACAGGATTTGACCGTGTTTTGCGCTGCCGGTCTCTCAGGAGCGTTCAATGAGCTGGGTCAGGTTTATAAAAACGAGTCCAATGTCAGCATTGATTTCAACTTTGATGGGGCCCAGGTTCTTCGCACCCAGATTGAGAACGGAGCTTATGCCGATGTCTTCGTCTCCGGCAGCAACAAGCACATGAATGCACTGAAAGGGAAAGGTTTCATCGATAACAGCAGCGTCTTTATGCTGGCCAAGAACTGGCAGGCGATAATAGTTCCCAGAGATAACCCCGCCAAGATCGAGAACCTATCCGATCTCGCCAAGTCGGGCGTCAAGATCGTCATGGGAAGCAAGGATCTGCCCATCACGGACGTCACCAACCAAATCTTGAACAAAACCGCAAACGACACGGCTTTCGGGCCCGACTTCAAGCAGAAGGTCCTCGCCAACGTCATCTCCCAGGAGACGAATATCAACTTCATAGTAGCCAAAGTGGCTCTGGGTGAGGCGGATGCAGCTTTTGCTCATAAGTCCGAGGTCAGCTCCGAGTATGCAGCCAAGGTCGCTTTGATCGAGATTCCTGAGAAATATAATGTCAAATCGGAGTACACGATCGGAATACTTGGCGAATCCAAAAATCCGGCTGAAGCAAAGAAATTCCTGGACCTCGTTAAATCAGACGCTGGGAAAGAGATACTCATCAAGCATGGCTACGAGGTTGCTTGATCGGAAAAAACCGCATAAGAGATTGGCAAGATTTATAACAAAATAAGTTTATTAAATGCAATAAAAAATACGGGTGATAAAACTTGGCAGAAAAGAAAATAATCATATCGATGCTTGCAGCCCTCGTGCTAATCACGTCTGCAGGCTTTGCCGCCGAGCCCAAAGAGATCACAGCATTCACGGCTGCGTCTCTCACCGGCGCTTTCGGCGAGATCGGACAGATCTACAAGAATGAGACCAACATCAGCGTCGTCTTCAACTTCGACGGCTCCCAGGCTCTGCGCACACAGATGGAGAACGGAGCATACGCTGACATCTTCACCTCCGCCAACAAGAAGCAGATGAATGCGGTCAAGGCCGACGGGCTCATGAACAACAGCAGCGTCATAATCTTCACCAAGAACAAGCTGTCTTTGATCGTTCCCAAGGCCAATCCCGGAAAAGTCAACAACCTGACGGACCTGGCCAAGCCCGGCCTGAAGATCGTCATCGGCACAAAGGATGTCCCCGTGGGCGACTATGCCATGCAGATCATAAACAAGCTCGGCAATGACTCCTCCTACGGCGAAGAGTACAAGAAGAACGTCCTCGCCAACGTCATCTCTCAGGAGACCAACGTCAATTACGTCGTGACCAAGGTAGCCCTGGGTGAAGCTGATGTGGGCTTTGCCTACGTCTCCGATATCACAGAGGATCTGTCGTCCAAGGTGACCAAGGTGGACATACCCGATGAGTACAACATCATCGCCGAGTATCCAATCGGCGTGCTCAAGGATTCCAAGTACCCAGCCGAGAGCGAGAAGTTTATTGAGCTGGTAACTTCCGCAGAAGGAAAGGCAATCCTGGAGAAGTACGGCTTTGTGCCAGTGGACAGCATCAGCACACCTGCAACCACATCCGCAACCACACAGGATGCAGCCACACCGGCCAAAGCCTCGGCCTAAAAAGACAAATAAAGTGAATCAAAAGTGGCCAGGGAATCCATCCCAGGCCGCTCCATTTGCTTGCCGTAATGCCGGATCATAAGAATTAAATAATAACTAAGTTGCTTGCGGCACCAACCTGAACACAACCTTGATCACTGTGAACGCAATCTCGATTTAGAAGATCTTGGCGTTGATTATGGCTGCGAATCAAACGGAGATACGATATCTGGGAGAGATGAAAAACCAAGAAT
>RPOO01000208.1 GCA_003857025.1 Methanothrix sp. | reverse complement strand
TCCAGGTCGTCCAGAATCTTGGAGCCGTTGTAGCCGAATTTCAGGCCTTTGATTGTAATGTTTACCAAAACTCCTTCCTCCTGCGCATGAAGAGATAAACGAAGAACGGAACTCCCAGGAATGATGTCATGATTCCCACCGGCAGTATCACGGGTGCGAGAATCGTTCGGGCGAGGGTGTCCGCAGCCAGGAGAAGGAGCGCACCTACGAGCGCTGAGCCCGGCAGGAGAAAGCGGTGATCTCCTCCGATGACCATCCTTGTGATATGAGGACCCACAAGGCCGATGAAGCCGATGGTTCCCGTGAAGCAGATGATGCTGGCCGTGATGAGCGAGGCGAGAATCATGCTGATGACGCGCGTGCTCTCCACATTCACGCCCAGGCTCTTGGCCGTCTCGTCACCGGCTCCGATAGCGTTGATGTCCCAGGACTTGAGGAGAAGATAGGGCAGACAGAGCGCCAGGACTCCTGTGATGATGGCCAGCTTCTCCCAGGAGGCTTTGCCTAAAGATCCCATCATCCAGAAGACGACCTCCTGCACCTGCTCGGCATGGCCGACATACTGCAAGAATGAGGTCAATGCCGAGAAGAGGTACATGATGGCAATTCCTGCCAGAATCATGGTCTCCGGAGTGATTCCCTTGTACTTGGCCAGGCCGTAGACGGCGAAGGAGGCGATCAATGTAAATATGAACGAATTGCCGATCACCAGGTATTCGCCGCCCACAAAGCCCGCGCCCATCACAATGGCCAGGGCTGCGCCAAAGCAGGCGGCGGAGGAGACGCCGAGCGTAAACTCGCTGGCCAGGGGATTCTTGAGGATTCCCTGCATGGCCGCACCAGCTACGGACAGGCCCATGCCGGCCACAATACCCATGAGAATTCTCTCCAATCGCAGCCCCCAGACGATGGTGTCGGCAAAGTGCGTCGTCTGGAAATATTCTGGCAGGAATTTGGCGAGAATGGCAACGTAAACATCTCGGACGCTGAGATTGGCTGACCCGAAGGTCACAGCAGCACCGGACAGAAGTACTACTGCCAGGATGACGATCAAAAAGAAGAGCATCTTTCTGCCGAGGAACTTCTGATACTCGTCTTTTGGCCGATTGAATCTATAGCCCTTCAACTGCGATGCTTTGGCTCCTCGCAAATCATGGCTCGCAGTTGAATTCGGGCTGACAATTGACATAATTCCTCTCAATTCAAGATTTCTCAATAATGCTAAACTCCATGTATTCAGGCATCTGCCGGATAGGTATAAGCCTCATCGAGATCGGTACCGTAAAAATCCCGGACAAGCTCTTTATGGACCGCCGCAGGATCGATATCCTCGAAGAGATCCGGATGCAGCCATTTGGCCAGGTACAGCTCGCTTATGATGGAGCGGACGCCGTATCTGATCTCTCCGGAAATAACATAGACGCGGCCGCTTTTTATGGCGGAGACATCCTGAAGCTCAGGGCGGCTGACAATCGATTTTTGATATTCTTCCAGCTCGCTTTCTGTGAATGCCTTGTCGCTGGACCTAGTCTGCACTATCACTTCGGGATCGTTCTCAATCACCCATTCGGCGCTGACCGTCGGATATTTGCTGGTTTTGTTTCCAATGTCCTTTGCTATATTGATTCCACCGGCATAGCCGATCAGGGTGTCCGAAGATGTGCCGTTGGAGACTGTGTAGTAGGGTTTTCCCGCCCATTCAAAGAAGATCTTGGGCTTGCTCTCTTTGGGCAGGTCGGACGTTCTTCCTAAAACGAGGTTTTGATATTTTTCAATAAACTCTATGAGCTTTTGCGAGCGTTCCTCTTTGCCCATTAATTTTGCGATTTTCTTCATGGTATCGATGTTCGTTTCCGGGTCGGAGAGGGACTCGATCATCACAGAAATTTTGGCATCCTCTAATTCTTTTAGATCATCTTTGGAGAGCATGTTGTCGGCAATGACCAGATCCGGGTCGAGCTTTATGATCAACTCAAGATCAGGCGAATATGAGCTTTTTCCGGCAATGGGTACCTTTTGCATGGCCGGCGGGAAGTAGGAATACGAATCTCTTCCCACAAGGCTCTTTCCTTCGTCCAATGCATAGACGTACTCGGCAACTCCTGTTCCTAATGATACGACTTTGCTCACCGGCGTGTCTACGCTCACGGAGCGCCCGGTGGAATCGATGACTTTTACAGTCTCGGCACATCCCGTAAAAATGAGGAGGCAAAGGCACATCAGAATATAAACAACCTTCTTTTCCATGGTATTTCTCCCTTTATACTCAAGTTAATTGGTCTTAGAACAAATTAACTTGTATTTAAAACTTGGGTGCTGCCGGTCAGCTACAAAATCAAACGAGATTTATGAATTGAAGAAATATTCAAAAAACAAACCTCGCTGCACATGCGATGTGATACTCAAATCTTAAAAATTAATTAAATAAAAATAGAAAGCTGCCAAAATCAGAATCTAGCTTTATATCGTCACTCTTTGCAGGCTTCGCTCTCGGTATCGCTCCACTTCTCGCTGAAGCCCAGGGCGAATGCCCGGCAGACGAGCTTCATGAAGGCGTGCTTTTCCAGTGACAGATCCAGGGTTGACAGGATCTGCATGTAGTCATGGGTGCGATTGCTCTTTCCGGAAACGGCTGCTGAAATCTGTGCCCCGTAGCGGCCCATGACCTCAGGAATGCAGCTCTCCGGCAGGATGCCCCAAACGAACTTATCCCGCAGATGAACCAGGGCAGCCACAGCCGCAACCGTGAGGGGATCATTGACGATATTTGAGAAGTTTTGTTTGAAGAGATCTGCATTGTCCTTGGACAAGAATTCTCCAATTCCTTCGCATAGTTCACGCTTATTGATTCCCAGGCGCTCCAGATGGGCAAAAGACGAGCACTGGCCCGCAGGCGTGAGGCCGTTTTGCAGAGCTAGAGTTTTCTTGACGGCGTCGTGCACGGTGCGCCCGATCAGCTCGCCCAGCTTCGAGTGCTTGCCTGCATAAGATATCGGATCGCCTCCGAGCTTTGCGGCCACTGCGATCTGGTCGGTTCCGGTTCCTGTGGCCAGGCCCTCCGAGTATCGAGACGGAACCTCAAGCTCCTGCATAACAGCGCTCTTGGCCTCGGTGGCGGTGATGACGGCGGTGACCATCGCGCCCGGCGTCAGTTCCCGGTTAATGATGATCATGGCGTTTATTGTGCCCTGTTTCGGGATTTCGACCTGCTCTACCTGGTTGCTTGTCGCATTTGCACTGCTTTTTTGCGGCTCATAGTATGATGCAGGATCTCCGGCACGGCCTGCATTTCGCTCCACGCCGCCGGTGCAGACGGCAACGACCTCCAGATCGGAGAATTTTTCGTGGCAGAATGCGGCGTTGTTCATGTTGGCCGCCGTTCCTAGCGTGGCGCATTTCTCGTATGGCAGAAGGTAGCCGTCCGAAACATCCTTTTTATATTCGTCCGGGCTTTCCACAACTTTGTGCATCCTGGCGCTCATGTGGTCCCCGGCGGGCTCGCATGACTGATGGTTGTAGATGTACATCAGATCATCATGCATTCCACCGGCACTGCTGCGACAGGTGGACAAAACCCTGTGAGGGGTCAAAAACCTGGCATAAATAATCTTATCCTCCCGGTGAATCTCAATGCCTCTATAAAATTCAGCAATCTTCAACTTTTTTACCTCCTTTTCCTACCGCCCTGAGCCTAGGCCACTCAAATCCAGCAGCACTTGGTAATCGATATTCTCCAGGAACCTCTTTTCTCTGGAGTCTTTCGTCCCAAGGCTCATGATGTTGATGGCGTCTCCCTCCGAGGGGGACCACCGCCTGGCGATCTTTTCCGGATAGCGGCAGTAGTTGCACAGCAGGCTCTCGCCCAGGGCGTGAAGCCCGCCGAAATCGCCCCACTGGTTGGCAACGGCGAGGTGCATCTGCTCGCCCAGCCTTGCTTCCCAGATGAATTTGGCTCCGGCATTCTCCCAGAGGGCGGGCACGCAGAGCATATCCGCTCCGAGCTTGGCCAGCGAGTCTGCAGCCTCCGGAAACATCAGATCATGGCCGATGAGCATCCCGATCCTGGCAAAGGGAAGGTCGAAGGCGGCAAAGCCGTCGCTGCCCGGCGTTGCCCATTTCCGGTCGCGTGCTGAGAGATGGACCGCTCTGTATTTGCCCACAGGGCCGTCCGGGCCGATCAGGACTGAGCTGTTGTAGCAGCGCAATTCGTCGCCAGGATCTCGCTCAGCCATGCCGAAGACGATGAAGAGATTCTTCTCCCTCGCTTTTTTTGCAAATGCCTCGGTTGCTTTGCCTGGTATCTCCTCCGAGCACCTGGCCGCTTCCTCCGGGTTCGAGATCGGCCCGCAAATAGCCAGCTCGGGGAGGACGGCGAGGTTGATCATCTGGCCGCTCTCCTTTGCCTTGGCCGAGGCAGTGTCCACCAGGCGCAGCATCTCCCTCAAGTTGGCCTGCACGTCCAATGGCCGGGCGCGATACTGCAAGGTTGCGGCGACAAATTCGGCGGCTGGCGGCAAGCCGAGCAAAAATTCGATATTGACGTAAGAGTAGGGGTCGAGCGTTATGTTGCCGTAGCATTGAGGCCGCCTGCATCCCAGGAAGCTGTCGGGGCTAAAAGTGCTCGGGCAATTTTGATGATTCATGCCGCCGCCACTGATTCCCGGCAGAGCGGCATGGATGATAATGTCGTTCGCAGAGCTGATCTGCTTGATGGTCCGGCCCAGAGGATCCATGACGAACGACTCCGCGTGACGGCAGTCCATCACTTTATCCATTCCCGTCCGGTTGCAGGCCAGGACATAAATGCCGTTTTCCAGCGCTCTGGCCCGCCAGAACTTCTCTGGATTGTGGTGCTCGGGCGGCCAGTTGGCGGGGATGAGCAGCAGGCGTGCTCCCTTCAGGGCGGCGATTCTCGCCTGGCGGTAGGAATAGGAGTCGGCGCAGATGACCAGCCCCAGAGCGCCAAGCTCGGTCTCTACCACCGGAACAGGCAAATTTCCCTTGGCGGCCCACAGGTTTTCCCGGAAGGCGGGAGAAGCTTTGCGATAGTGGGCCACCACCTGGCCGTCCGGTCCCATCAGGGCGGCGGAATTGTAGAAGATTCCCGTTCCGGCGTCTCTCTCAGGCAGGCCGATGCAGATGTAGCAGCCATATTTCTCTGCGGCCTCGCCGAATGCATCCGTGGTCGGGCCGGGGATGGTCTCGGTGAGGGGCGCGATCTCCCTTCTGCTCTCGAAGGCGTAGCCGGTAGTGGCAAGCTCCGTGTTCACGATGATCTTAGAGCCGGATCTTGCGGCTTCTTCGTTCAGGGTTAGCAGTCTGGCGACGTTTTTTTCTTTGTCCTTCCAGGAGATCGAGGCATGGATGAGGGCGACTAACAGATCTGTGCAGGGCTGTTTTTGGGCGGCTTCGATGTGGTGGGAGTTCATTTGGTTCATCCTTGCTGCGGGCGTTTGACTTTGGATTATGATCTCGGTTTTCTGTTAATTCTTCACACGATATAACGATATTCCGGCGCGCTCTTAAAATCAGATTTGTTGGTATTAACTTAAAATATTTTTCGTTAAGCGATATTCGCATTGCGTGAGGAACTGTGGTCCGATGAGTGGATGAATGGCTGGAATAAAATCGAGTTATGGATAAGGATCTGAGAAGGAAACCTCATGTAAATCCCGCATCAATAAAAATTA
>RPOO01000207.1 GCA_003857025.1 Methanothrix sp. | reverse complement strand
TGCCCCCGCCTGCGCGGGTCCGGGCGCGGGAGGCCCGGCGGCTGCGCGTGATGGCCAGCGGAAGATCGGCAAGCCCCGAAAAGCCATCAAGCCGCTGCATATCGATGCCCCGGCGGGCCACGCCGCCCCGGTCCTCATGCCGCCCATGCGCCAGCGAGCGTGAGCAAACGGAGGAAAACAAGCTCGGAATGACTGCTCGATAAGAATCATTTAAGCCGGTGAGATAAAGCAAAGATACTTTATATTATTATGTCCAATAGTACTCTTGATCGCCTGATTAGTTGATGCATTTGCAAAGAACCGAACCCAAACAGCAAGTGAGACGAGACCATGTCGGAAGCTATGCCAATAAAGAATGCCGAATGCAATTTAGAAGAGCTGCTCAAGGGACTGCCGTTTGGAGAATCCATTACCCTGACCGGACCGGAAGGCTGCCCCGTCGCCCTCCTGGTCTCGCTGAAGCCCGGAAAGGTCGAGCGAGATCCGGTTCCCGATTGGGATGCTCGAATGGATGATCTGGCACAAAAAGTAAGTCGCGCCTGGAAAGGGGAAAGAAGCGCCGTGGAGGTTCTCTCGGAGATGCGACGAAAGGATGAATCCACGGAGAAAGAAGAGATTGCGGCCATGATGAAGCTGAGCGAAATTTCTCTGCGCAAGTTCTTGGAAGATGAGCCGGATATCTACACTCTGGAAGATTTGAAAGTCAGATACAAATGATGGGCGAGTTTGAGGAAACCGATTCCGGCACTAAAAAGGATGTTCGAAGGATTTTAGTAGAGATATTTGATCGCTGACCAAAACAGCGGTCCATTCTCGCTCCGGGACCGGGGCCTCGCGCCTGGGCTGGCTCTCCATTGGTTTTCGAGCGGGCCTGCGTGCTCGTGTGCCGGTAAGGCAGGATTGCGGTTCAGGGAATATGGGCTGATGCGGGGATTGATGCTATCGGTATTTTGTGATGGGTGATAAAGCATGAGTGATAGCTCGTCGGTCGGCAGCCTAGCACAGGCGGTCCTCCGGGCCGGGCCTCGCTTGCAGGCGGGAAGGCGTTTCCGCTCGTGCCTGGGGCCGCTAGTACAGGTACGGGCGTGTCCATGTGGACCATGGGAGAACAAGCATACAGTAGCTATATTTTCAATAGCTTGGACTATGATTATGTATTACAGAGAAGTGCTTTGCGAATCTGTATATCCTTTTTACGAGCATAAACCAATTGTAGGTAATAGCCAAACCCAATAATTAGAATACTTCGTGTGCATACGAAGCTTTAAATTTAAAATAGCCATTGAGTCCGTATCAAAAAAAAGGTCAATATGCCATGAATTCAAACGGCTTACAAGTCCGAACTAATGCTTTGCAGGGATGTATAAAAAATATAGAAACTAATATGATGAATTTTTGGGAAACGCCATTGATTCAACATTATACACGACATGGAATCGATCATTCTAAGAGGATTATTGAAATATTAGAGAATTTATTAAAAAATTATCCGAATCTATTGAATGACTATGAATGTTTTATACTGATTTCTGCGGCGCATTTGCATGATATCGGTATGCAATCTCCGATTTATGCAGGATTGCCCCAAAAATTGCAGTATTCTCTGGAAGACATGAGCATAATTAGAGAGAAACATAATGAATCTAGCGCAAAAATGATAGAGGACAGCGTCTCAGGAAAATCAAATTTATCATTAGGGGTAGGAGAATGCAAGGATTTCGCAAAATTCATAGCAATAACATCAAAATACCATAGAGCGTTAGATCTTAATCAATTAGAAAATAGCTCTATTGCAGGAAAGGAAATAAAATTACCTCTTATCGCATCTCTATTGAGACTGGCTGATGAATTGGATTCGGATTATCAGAGAGTAAATATGGAATTATTAAAATTAAGAGAAATCCCTATAGAAAGCAAATATCATTGGTGGTGTCATTATTATGTTCAAAGTATATTAATAGATAGTGGATATATAAAAATTTATTTTAGATTTCCGAGTGAATATCAAGATTCATCTATAAAAAATATTTTGAGTAAAAAAACTATCAAATCAATTGGGGATCATCTTGTGGATGTCTACGAAATATTATATTGTTCTGGAATTAAGTTGTATCCGAAACCCAAGGTTGGCGGAGAAGAATATCATCCAACAGGCGTATTAATTCCAATCCCAGATGATCTATTCGCATATATTCTTTCTACAAATAAAGATATCAAGCCCTCGAAAGATAACATAAAAAATGTTAAAAAGCTGTTTCGGAAAGATTCATCTAAAGTTCGCGATTTAATTTTCAAATAATTTTAAATTTTCATAATGAAGTGATTAAAATGATTTGCACATTCGAATCATGCAATGAAGGCGTAGGAACCTCAATGGCATTAGCGAATGTAGCCGAATTATTTTATAAGCTTGGTTTAAAGATATTAATTGTGGATTTTGATATAGGGGGCTCGAGGATTGAAAGCTATTTTCCAAAAATCAAGGAAGGTGCATTAGAGAGAGTTGGATTATTGGATTTGATAATACAATACAAAGAGGTGATGCTTCGACAAAAAATAGATGAGCAAAATTATAATGATTATTTTAAAAGGCCAATTGAAATAGCAATAGACATATACTCAGATGAAGCTACAAAAGGCAAGCTTTATCTGATAACAAGAGGGAAGCAATCAACAGAGTATATTGAAAATTATGGAGAGACAGCCACCAAAATTGACTGGAAAGATTTTTATGATTATTGGGCAGGAGAACATTATTTTGACTGGTTACGCCAACAATTCGAAAGTATGGCGGATATTGTATTCATAAATAGTCCATCAGGAAACACGGTGATGAGCAAAATCTGCTCATATCAATTCGCAGATGCAATCGTAATGCTTTGCGAGCTTCACGAGAATAGTATAGAGAGGACCTATGAAACAGTAAAAGAATTTTCAAGTCCTATCGTTTTGGCAAAGCGTTGCAATAGGCCATTAGATATCATTGTAGTTCCGACGAAAGTAGAAGGATCTGAATTAGCGATTTTGGATGAAATGCACAAATTATTTAAGAGCAAATTTGATGCATTTATCCCGAAAAGCTTCGAAAATGATTCCGATTTACTTTGGAAATTGAAAATTCCCTACATACCGATTTATTCGCATAAATGTATTGTAGCGGTTAGAGACGATCGTCCAAGTAGCCTGAACATGTGCAGATCCTTTGAGAATCTAGCTAGAACATTAGCAGACCTATCTCCGGTTAAGCCTTTCGATAAAAATGGAAATAAAATCCATCTCACCGAAAAAGAAAACAAAAAATCAAAATCAGAGATTGAAGTCTTTGCGCTGCAAGCAACAATTAATAGCATTAACAAAAACTCACTTCAAAACAATAACACCGATGATGAATTGATAAAAGAAGCTGCAAAAATAGAAACACATTGCGTTCTAAATCAAATTGATGATGATTGGGATGACCAAATCGAACCCGTGGATGATGAAACAGAAGCCAGGTTCATTCAATTATGGGAGATGAGGAACCTTGAAAAAAATGCATTCTTAAAAAGGATGCACGAAGAAGCACTTTTAGAAGATCAAGAATTGGAGCATTCTTTCGAGGTAGAGAGAGAATTGCAGGACCAGATCGATATCGAAGCGTTTGAAAAGGAACTAGATTCAAACCTTCCCCAAATTGATGAAAATGTTATTAATGATCAGACTGAGCTTATCAGTAACGAAATTGATCGCAACGCAATTTTGCAGGAGGAGAAAGCTGCTTCTGAGCAGAGAGAATTTCTTGTGAGAATGGAAGAAGACGCCCGGAATGAGGACCAAGAGCTTACGTATTCGCTGAAAGAAAGGACGTCGCAAGGCAGAAATGAGATATAATTCCTACGCGAGCCGGACAACTCCTCGATGAATTCAGATTATAATGCAGAAAGGCATACTTTTTAAAATTAAGTGCGGGGGATGGGATTCGAACCCACGAACACCTTCGTGACTGGACCCTGAATCCAGCGCCTTTGACCTGGCTTGGCAACCCCCGCAAAAGAGGCAGCAATCCTCATGCACTTGTAGTATTTAACAGTATTCGTAGGCCCGCCCGGCTCCTCGTTCAGGAATCGCCGCCGGTGCCTTCCTTCCTGCTCCCAACCTCATCCGCCCGGAAAGCCACCCCACGCCTCTCCAACTCCGCCAGCAATTCCTCCATGAAAACTCCCCGCCCGCACACGTGCGTGTGCTCGCATTCCCGCACGCGCCCGCCCGCGTAGCCGCTGCTCGTCGTCTGCACGCCGCAGCTCGGGCTGCCCGCCACGCCCACGATCTGCAGCCGTGCGCCCCGGCGGGCCAGCATCTCCAGAAGATCGGCAAAAGGAGTGATGAGCGAGCGGCAGAAGCGGCGGAACTCCGGCACGTCGAGTTGGTTGCGGGTCACCGCCCAGCGCTCCGCTCCGAGATACAAAAACTCCGGGCAGGGCAACTGCACCACCGGGCCCGCGGGGCGAAACTCGACTGGCCGCAAGCCGCGCACGCGCGTGCAGGGATTCAGGAGGCAGTGGGCAACGACTGTGACCTCTTTATCCCCTTTATCGTCTAATTCTTCCATTTCTTGTCTTTGATGTACTGGTAGAACTCGATGCCGTCCAGATCCTCGTAGAAGATGATGCTCTCCGCCTTCCCTTCCACCTTGATCTTCAGGGTGTTGGTGTGAAATTCATCCACGTACTCAACACGGTCGATCATGTCCAGCGGCACGGTCTGTACCTTGTCCCAGGCAAAGCCGGGCCGCACGAAGTGGACATTCTTCTGGGTGGTGACCAGGTAGCCCAGGATCTTGTCCATCATGCCGATCCTGGCAATGGCCAGCATCTGCTCCGAGGCTTGGCTGCGCAGGATGGCCGGCGCGATCTGCACCGGCACTTCCCCCGCCGCGGCCAGCTTCTTCACCGTGCGCTTCAGTTTCCCCGGAATCTCCGGGACGCCGCTTTCGGCGTCTTGAGCTTGTTGTTCGGTCATCTTCGCTTCAGGTGATGATTTGATCCAGGCAGTCGTTCTCCACAGCGATCCTAACCTCGCGCGCCAGCCTTCGACCCGTGGACATGTTGGTGCGCCAGAGGGCATTGCCGTAAGGATGCCCGACGGCCATGTGCACATTGGTGCCGCCGCCGATCCTCGGCGCGACATCGTAAATGTAGAAGTTGAGGTCTTTGTCCACGCAGGTCTGCAGGCAGAAGGGGCCGATGATGCCCGGCTTGTAGTACTCCTGTGTCGCCTCGACGTACTTTTCCGCCAGCACGAACGCCTTTTCCAGTAGCGACTCGCGCAGCGTTGCAGAGTTGTGGCCGCAGACTGTGTACTCCGGGTTGATCTGCCGCTCGTTCAGCGTCATCTGCTGCGGTGCGGGCAGGCGGCAGTGGCCGTCCAGGCTCGTCTCAAAGCGCCAGTCAATTCCGATCAGCTCAATTCTCTGTGTAATGGGCGAGTAGAAGAAGTCCAGATTGAAGACCGGCCCGATGATGTAGCGCTCGATCCTGGCCAGCTCGATGCCGTCCTGGTCGATGACGTTCTGCTTGAGAAGAGCGTCCGCCTTCTGGCAGTACTCATCGTAGGACGCGGCAGTGAAAAAGCCCCTCTCCAGAGTCTTCACGGCATGGGGCAGCTTGACCATAACCAGCTGGTTGATGTCCTCCGCCTCAATCGGCTCAGGGAAAGGCAGGCCCGCT
>RPOO01000206.1 GCA_003857025.1 Methanothrix sp. | reverse complement strand
TGGAGCAGCGAGCTGCCCCTCTTGCTGCAAGGTGCCAAAGAGATCGGCGTGGATCTGGAGGCCTGGTCCTCCTCCCAGCTCACCGATCCCGCGGATCTGGAAAAATGCCTGAAATCCCTCAAAGATGCAGACCTTATCCTGCTTCATCCCTCCAGCGAGGCCTGCTGGGATGAGATCGTCCCCGCCCTGGAGTCCAAATCCATAGCGCCCGTCATCTCCTTTGGCCGGGACCCGTCCCACTGGGCTCTGTCCAGTGTCTCTTTGGAGATAACCACTACCGTAAACAAGTACGTGCTCTTCGGCGGGCCGGAAAACTACAAGAACATGCTCAAGTACGCCTGCTGCATCCTCGGCCCGGACCTCAAATTCGATTACGAGCCGCCGGAGGAACTGCTCTGGCAGGGGCTCTACCACCCGCGCTCCAAGAAGCCGTTCGCAACGCTTGAGGAATACTTGAAGTGGCACGGCCCCATCCGTCGCCCCGCAGTGGGCATCATCTTTTCCCGCACCTATTGGGCCAACGGCGACCTCGGCGTTGTCGATGCCGTGATCTGTGAGCTGGAAAAGCAGTTCTCCGTGCTTCCGGCCTTCTGCTTCGGCATGGGCGACAAGGACCTGGGAGCCTGGCCCAGTGGCGAGGTGGCCGAGAAGTTCTTCTCAGGCAGGATCGATGCAGTCCTCAATTTGCAGCCCGTCTTCCGCTCCAAAAATATGGCGGAATCGGTCAAAGCCCTCAAACGAATGGATGTCCCCATCTTCCATCCCCTCACCGTCTACCACAAAACCGTCGAGGAATGGGACAGGGACATTCACGGCCTATCCAGCAGCGAGGTGGGCTGGTCCGTGGCCATGCCTGAGTTCGAGGGCGTCATCGAGCCCATCATCATCGGCGTGACCGACAAATCGGTGAGCGACGGAGCCCTGATCGAGCGGCATGTGCCCATCCCAGAACGCGTCTCCAAGGTCTGCACACGCATCGCTCGCTGGGTTTCTCTTAAAAATAAGCCCGCCTCGGAGCGCAAAGTCGCCTTCATCCTGCACAACAATCCCTGCGTTTCAGTGGAGGCGTCTGTCGGCGGCGGTGCGCATCTGGACACCCTGGAGAGCGTGGCCCGCATCATGAACCGCATGGTTGAAGCGGGATACACGCTGGAAAATCCCCCTGCCACCGGCAAGGAGCTGATTGAGACCATCATGAGCCGGAAAGCCATCTCCGAGTTCCGCTGGACTCCCATCGAGGAGATTGTGCAAAAGGGCGGAGCCCTGGCATACCTCGGCAAAGACGAGTACCTGCAATGGTTCGACCGGCTCTCGCCCCGCGTGCGGAATCGGGTCAGTGAGGCATGGGGAAGGCCGCCCGGCGAAGAGAAGGACGGCATTCCGCCCGCTATGCTCTACCAGGGAAAGATCGTCGTGACCGGCGTTCAGTACGGCAATGCCCTCGTCTGCGCCCAGCCCAAGCGCGGCTGCGCCGGTGCCCGCTGTGACGGCCAGGTCTGCAAGATCCTGCACGACCCGGAGGTCCCGCCTACCCATCAATACCTGGCCACCTACCGCTACATCGAGAAATACTTCGGGGCCGATGTGATCGTACATGTGGGAACACACGGCAACCTGGAGTTCCTGCCCGGCAAGTCTGTGGGTCTGTCCGGCGACTGCTACCCGGACATCGGCATCGGAGACATGCCGCATCTCTACATCTACAACTCCGACAACCCTCCGGAAGGAACCATCGCCAAAAGGCGCAGCTACGCCGTGCTTGTGGACCACATGCAAACCGTGATGACCGACTCGGATCTTTACGGAGATCTGAAGGAGTTGGAGGACAAGATCGCCGAGTATAACCGGGCACGGGTTTCAGACGGCGGAAGAGCGCACGCTCTGGAGCACATCATCTTCGGCCTCATTGAGAAGAGCAACCTGGCCAAAGAGATTAAGCTCGAAAAATTGACCGCATCCGGAGCCGGCTTCGAAGAGATCCTGGAGCGGGCGCACGACAAGATCTCTCAGCTCTACAACACCCAGATACCGGACGGAATGCACATCTTCGGCCTCCTGCCTGAGGGCGAGAGACGGCAAGAGATGGTACGGGCTATCCTGCGGCCCGAGGTGAGAAAGGCAGCATCCGAATTGCTGGGAAAAGAAATCACCACCAGGATGGAAGATCTGCAGGAGCTGGACTTGCTCTCCAAGGATCTCATCTCGGCCATGATGCAGGATGACGCTGAAAAGAAGAATGGAAATGGATGCATTGGTGGAAATAGCGGAGGCGAAACCGCCGGACATGATGCATTGACTGCGATCCTGGAGTCACGGGGGCTGAAGGGCAACGGCTCCCTCTCCGCTCTGCGGGATCGGGTGGAGGAGCTGTGCTGGCGGCTGGAGGAATCCAAAGAGATGAAGAGCCTCTTGCACGGATTTTCGGGCGGCTTCATCGAGCCGGGACCCTCCGGCCTGATCACTAAGGGAAAGATCGAGGTCCTGCCCACGGGCCGAAACTTCTTCTCGCTTGACCCCGCCGCGGTTCCCACGGAAGCCGCCTGGATGGTGGGAAGAAAGCTTGCCGACAGCCTTATCGAGAAGTATAGGGCGGAGCAGGGCCGGGTTCCGGAGAACGTGGCCATGTTCTGGATGGCGGGCGACGTAATGTACGCCGACGGCGAGCAGATGGCGCAGATGTTCTACCTCATCGGCGTTCAGCCCGTCTGGAAGGGCGGGCGGCTGAAGAGCTACCGGATCATCCCTCTGGAAGAGCTGGGACGGCCCAGAATCGACCTGACCGTGCGGGTCAGCGGCATCACCCGCGACTGCTTCTACAATTGCATCGAGATCATGGACCAGGCTATTCGAGAGGCAGCAATGCTGGATGAGCCGCCGGAGATGAATTTCCTGCACAAACACGACCTGGAGAACGGCCCGACGCCCCGCATATTCGCCAGCCGTCCGGGAACCTACGGAAACGGCGTAAACCTGGCCGTGTATGCCAGCGCCTGGAAGAAGGACAAGGATCTCTCGGACGTCTTCATCTACTGGAACGGCTACGCCTACGGCAAGGGCTTCTTCGGCGAGGAATCCCAGGAGCGGCTGATGAAGCAGCTCAAGAGTGTGGATGTCACCTTCAACAAGACCACCACCGACGAGAAGGACCTCTTCGGATGCTGCTGCTACTTCGGCAACCATGGCGGCCTGACCATCGCTGCACGTGAGGTCTCGGGAAAGAATGTGGAAGCCTACTACGGAGACACACGAGACGCCGATCACGTCGAGGTGCGGGCCCTGGCCGACGAGGTGCGACGTGTGGTCCGCACCAAGCTCCTCAATCCCAAGTGGATCGAGGGCATGAAGCGGCACGGCTACAAGGGTGCCGGCGACATTTCCAAGCGAGTGGGCCGGGTCTATGGCTGGGAGGCCACGACACAGGAAGTGGACGACTGGATCTTCGACGACATCGCCAAGACCTTCATCTTGGACGAGGAGAACCGCAAGTTCTTCCAGGATAACAATCCCTGGGCTATGGAAGAGATAGGTCGCAGGCTCCTGGAGGCCGAGCAGAGAGGGCTGTGGAAGGCCGACCCGGAGGTCCTGGATGCCCTGAAGTCGCTATACCTTGAGATCGAAGGCTGGATGGAAGAGAGGATGGGTGACGTGGGCGGCGAGTTTCAGGGCGGCTCCATCGATGTCCTGAATATGGATGACGTAGCTGCCTGGAAGGAGAGGATGACAAAGGTATTGAAGGCCTGAAACTGATGAGCCAGACCAAATCGGCAACATGGGTCGTGGAAAAGCTGAAGCTTGGATCAGAAGGTGCTTATGCCATCCTCTGGTCCGATCTGGTGGCCCTGCGCCGCAACCTGCCAAATTACCTGATAGCGACTGTGGTCAGTCCCCTGCTCTACATGGCCGCATTCGGATACGGCCTTGGCGGCAACATCAAGATGGACGGCATGAGCTATCTCGAATTCGTGATTCCGGGCATCATCGCCATGACGGCCATGAACAGCAGCTTCAACGGCTCGGGAACCAGGCTCGTCGTGGACCAGATCCACTGGCGCAGCTTCGACGAGTCGCTCATGGCCCCCATCGGCCAGCCGGCATTGCTCCTCGGCAAAGCCCTCATCGGCGTGCTGCGCGGTGCCGTCAGTTCCATCGCCTTTTTAATCATGGCAATTATCATCATGCCATCTCTTAATGTCGATCTGCTCTTTTTCCTGAGCCTTGCCCTGACATGCCTCGTCTTCGCATTCCTGGGCGTGCTCTCTGCCCTGCTCGCCAGATCCTACGACGACATGATCATGTTTACCAGTATCATCATCACGCCCATGGCATTCCTGGGCGGGACCTTCTTCTCACTGAATTTTCTGCCGCCAGCTCTCAAGTACGTTCTCTATCTTCTGCCGCTCACCCATGCCAGCATCTGCTTGCGGGCATCGATCCTGGGCCAGAGCACGCCGTATCCATCCTTATTGGCAATGATCGGTTTCCTGGCGCTCTTCGCAGGCGGGGCACTGGTGGCTCTGAAGAGAAAGGATGCATAATTTTTTAATGATTTTGTATTTTTTTGCGTTTATGATTTTGTCATTTGAAAAAAAAGGTAGCCGAAACTATTTTGCCGGCAAATCGTATTCTATCGGTTCTTATGCACTTGGTTTGCTCGGATAGCTTCTCTTCATTCTCCATCTTATTTTGCCGGATATCCCAGCACAACTCCTTCAGGATATTCCAATCCCATGAACTGCACCAGGTATTCTTTGTAGATCTTCTCAGGATCAATATCTAGCGTCGGATTCAACCATTTGGCGTAGTAAGCGTCGCCGACAATGGCATCCGGCCCCCAGGCGATCTCGGTGCTGATCAGGTAGATCCTGTTGTTCTTGACGGCGTCAAGGTTGCTCCAACCGGGGCGGCCTTCGATGTACTTTTGCAGGATTCCGGCTGCTTCCTCTGTGCTGTTCCATCCGGCACTTCCGGAGCTTGGAGCGAGGGACTTCACAATCACATCAGGATTCTCCTTGAGAACCCATTCACTGTCCACCTTGGGATATTCGGGAAGGTCCGCAGCAATGTTCACGCCTCCTGTGAAGTTGCAGACAGAGTCACCACTGCTGGCCTTTCCGTAGCTTGAGATCTCGGAATTGGTGTTCCTGGTTCCCCATTCCATGAAGAGCCGCGGTTTATCTTCTTTTACGCTTGAAACCTTATCGCGAATCCGCTGCTCGTAACCGGCGCGCCAAGACAGGTATTTGGCTGCCTGCTCGTTCCTGTTCAGAATGAATCCGAGCGTCAACATCTCGGAGCGCATGATGTTGTCTCTGTAAAAATCAAGCCCCAGAACGGCAATCTTCGCAGCCTTTATGCTGTCTTCCAGCTTGGTGGCGCGATCGAGATTGGCTGATGTGATGATGATGTCCGGCAGAAGCTTGACGATTGCCTCGCTGTCGGGAGCCGACCAGGTTCCCACAGCCGGTTTTTCTGCCAGATCCGGATAGTAGTATTTCAGGTCCTTGATGTCGGATGACACGCCCACCATCTCATCATCCGCTTCAAGGATCTTTGCGGCCTCCGTCCTGTAGCTTCCAAGGGCGATGAGCTTGGTGACCGGCATCTTGACGGTTACGTTCCTGCCGACGGAGTCGGCAACAGTCAGCTCTCCCTCGTCGCCCTTTATGATCTCGTTTATGCGCTCAACATCCAGGGCGTCAATCTTGCCGTCATAGTTGGCATCGGCAAGCTTGGTGACGGTGTTTTTCCCAACAATTATTCCATGCACATACGT
>RPOO01000205.1 GCA_003857025.1 Methanothrix sp. | reverse complement strand
ACCCTGCACAAGATGAGCTAAATCGCATATGAGCTAATATCATACGATATCATACCGATTGAAGAATGGCTGGTTCACATCCAAAGGATGCAGCATTCTTTCAACCATATTTTGCGAGATATGCCTCTTTTCTCAATTGCATGCTACTGAGAACGAGCATAGATCAGACTTCTCGTAAACTGTGGCTCTAAAAATTTTTGGCGCGGAGGCTTACCACATCATAAGGTATGCTGTGCTTTTCCTGTATCAAGTGCTTGCGAAGGCACTCGGCTTCCTTGGAATATGAGGAAGCGGTAGCTTTTGCATAGGCCATTCCCTCGGCAGTGAGCATATACTCGTATCTTTGCAGCCATCGACCCTCTCGCTCATAATGCCTCTGATCCTGATAGATCATTCCCGTTGCCACAAGGGTCTGAATATCCTCAAAGAGCCTCTCGCTATAGGGAAAGCCGTAATCCGAGTGAAAGGAATAGTCGAAGAGCCCGGACAAATTTGCATCCAATTCCTTGAGATGGGACACGATCCGGTAGAGCCAGGTTATATTTCTGATCCTTGGAACCAGAATTCTCGGGCCAAAGGTTTCGGAAAGCTGCTGGTGCAAAGTGTAGAAGAGCAAGAGCAGGCCGTCGATGGGAAGATAGCTCTCCGAGCGAATGAAGCTGAGGAGCTTGAATGCCTGCGCCCTTATTTCATCCTGCGAGATCGCAATTTCGGCATCGGAGAAAAAAGAGAGCGCGATCTGGCGCGTCAAGGTCTTGACAAGGCCCGCGGCAAGGGCTGATTCATCATAAAAAAAGCCTCCCGCCTCGGTTCTCATGGATCTCGGCACGCCGCTTCCCACGGTAACGTCCACCAAGGACCCGTATTTCTTTCCAAGCCCGTCCTCGAAGAGCTTCTTCATGCGACCGTTTCGACAGATGGTGGCCAGAGCCATGCGAATGTCCGGCGAGAGCGCGCTGTGGTCGAATCTCGACGCCAGAGGATAGCCCTGGCCGAATTTTATGCGCTGCAACAGCTCTCGCGAAACGTCATCTCCCTTATCCCAAATGAACCTGAGAAGATCGCCGTCCGTGTATTCCCGGAAAAAGAGAAGCATTCGAGAGACTGCCTCTTCCTGATCCATGCCGGATAAAGCCCTTTCCAAAGCCGCCAGCAGCATGGCGCGAATGGACTGGACACCGGGATGATAAATGAGCGCGTTGTAATGATGCGCCCTGGCGATGAGCATCGATTCCGCTGCTGTATGCGACATCTCTGCCTGATAGTCGCCGTCTCCCGCCAGCACTATTCTGCCATTTTGAATGGCCAGCGCTTGCAGGATCTGATCTGTATCCACCAGCCCAAGACTTACGCCTGAGTGGTGAGAGTCGCGCAGGAGAAAGTCGATTCGGTCCGCATCAAGGTCTCCGGCAATGATCTGGCCGAGCGGCGGCTTTCCGCCCAGGGCGATTTCGGCCACTTCCCAAAAAAGCGAATCCGTATCAGGAAAAGACTCCTCACAGGCTCGCAGGGCTTCTTTGCCAAAGGGATGGCGGACAATAATCTCTCGAGTAAAATCCTCATGCCGGGAAACCGGGCGGCCTGCTAACCTGGGCTGCATTTCAGGATTGCGCCCCAGAACGCCTTCCACGGCATGAGAGAGCGCCGAGTGGCCCAGATCATGTAGCAGCCCTGCCAGACGAACCTTCTGCACGTCTCTTGCCGGCAGCTGCAGATGGCCGGCAATTAGCCCGGCCACATGCATTGTTCCACAGGAATGCTCGAACCGGGAGTGGTTCGCACCGGGATAGACGGCATCCACAAGCCCTAACTGCTTAATCCCTTTCAACCGCTGCAGCGGTCGGGACTGAATGAGACGCCATTCCATCTCGTTTGCCTGGACGACCCCGTGAACGGGATCACGAATGAACCACTGCTCGCTCATACCGAAACTCCGGACGGGCTGCCTGAGCCCACCTAACTCCCGAGATCCTTTCAAAGTTTTTTTAGAGATTCTTTTTATATTTAATTATTCGCGCTCGATCATCGACCAGGCAACCAGAAAAAGTATTGCCTGAAGCAATTATTGCTTGGAGCAGTCTTAGAGCAATATTACTTAGAGCAGGATCACTTGGAGCTGAGTTTCATGATAGCTGCGGCCAGATCGCCCTTGGCTTCGACTAATGCGGCCTTTGCATCCTCGGCTTTCGCGCCGGTTTGCGCCTCCACCAGCTCTACATCTGAATCGGGAATCTCGGGGACAGGCTCCACCAGGGCAGGCTCATCCTGAACTACTGAGCCTATTGAGTCCGAAGAGGCTGCTCGCTCCGAAACGTCGCCCGAGATCTGGAAGCTGCGCACGCCATGCGCGTCCATGATGGCAACCTGAGCATTCGAAATCACGATATCCTTGTCCGGCATGCGAATGAGAACTTCCTTAACCCCATCCAGTTCTTCGATGTCGATTCCCATGCTCTTCAACATGCCCTTCATCTTGCGGGGGCTCATGCCGCCCCTGCCGCTCATTCCACCTAATCCAGGAAACATGAAATCACCTGATTGCAGGAGGAAATTAATTGTAGGTAAAGATATCTGTTGTTTGGCACCATAAGAGCCGCACCCGATACCCCTGTGATCTGCCGCCCAATTTCTCCCTTCCCGCGAAGGACAAGCCGTGCATCTCTTCCGCAGTTATTGATGAGTTTTGATCAGGGAAAAATCGCGATCGAATTCTTTGCTTACCATGCGATCAATTATGCAAAAATTACAATTTCAAGGAATTTATGCAGGAGCTAAGCACATACAACTTTAGTGATATCTATAGTTTATTCATAATGATATTTTATTAATTCAGTATTATCTATAGTTTATTAGTAATCATATTTTATTAATTTAGTAACATTTATAATTATATTTTTATGATTATTTTCTTTTTCACCAGCCATAGCGCCAGCAATGCAAAGATCGCCAGGTAAAGACAACTCCACAGGGATGATGCTACATATGGTCCAAATAGTGGTTCCGCCCAGCTTCTCACCAAAATGCTAAATAGCCAATGCTTGAGGGTCTCATTATTTCCATCAGGACCGATCCAACGGACAGCAGCCGTCAAGTACGCAAGGCATGCGCTCATAAAATATATGAGGATCGAATTCTGCCCCAATGCGATTGGCAAAACGAAGAACCTCTGGAATCCTTTTTGATCGATCATCCAATGGAGCAGTAACAGAACCAGAATCGCCCAACCTGCTGTGTAGATTACAAAAGATGGCGTCCAGAGATTCTTGCTGAACGGGATGATGCACTGAGAGATAATTCCTAGAAATACCAGTACTGAGCCCGCGAGAGCCAAATAGATGCTTTTTTTCTCCAGACTCAAGCGAGGGCTTGTTAGAAGGGTGCCGCAAAGGACACCGATGAGCCCTGTCGATACGGACGGGATTGTAGTGAGAAGTCCTTCAGGATCATGGCCCATATGGAGATTTTTATTATACTCATAAAGCAGATTCCCAAAGATCCATGTGTCCAGGGAATCAGCCGGATTATTGAACTTCTCCGGTGTGATGGGAAACAATGCCATAATCGCCTCATGCGGCGAGCTGTAGTATGAACTGGCCAGGAGCAGCAAGCCATAGGATATGAGAAGGATAGCAGCAATAGAGGCATGAACAAGGCTTCGGGGAGAACTCAAGAAGATGATCACAAGCGCCAAATAGACAAGAGCAATCCTCTGAAGCACCCCATAAAATCGAAAGAAATCCATGAAAATAAAATAATGCATGGCCATCAACAGGACGCCCAGAGATGCGAGAATCGCGGCTCGCTTAAGCGCATGAAAGAAGATTTGCTCTCTGGATTCACCTTTTCCCATGCGGCCCGCAATGCTGAGCGGCACCGCAACTCCGATAATGAAGAGAAAAAAGGGAAAACCCAAATCGACTAGCGAGCAGCCAAACCATTCCGAGTGGCTGAGGGGGCCGATAACATAGGTCCAATCTCCCTGATT
Source organism: Methanothrix sp. (assembly GCA_003857025.1). Taxonomy (GTDB): domain Archaea; phylum Halobacteriota; class Methanosarcinia; order Methanotrichales; family Methanotrichaceae; genus Methanothrix. Next base: position 1,812 of record RPOO01000205.1, on the reverse strand, counting down.
GCTGGAGAGCAGCACAAGCACCATAGCCAAGCCCCTGAAGGCATCCAGAGATGAGATTCGATCTATGTTCATGAGAAAAACCAGGTTATCTTGCTTTGGAAAAAAGGAATAAGCAGATCCTTCGAGCAGATCCTTTGCCAAAAAGAATATGAGTTCGCATTGGCGGTCTCCACTCAGGTGCGATAAACCACAGGCCGCCCGGTTAGCTGCGATACATACCAGGGATCGTCCATGAAATACGGCGAGCCGAAGTCCGGCGGGAAGTAGCCGTTTATGCCCAAAGTACGATTGACATAGAGCGGCGAATTGCTTTGTATAAAGGAGGGATAATAGATGGTTGTATCCCCGATGGGCTTCAGCGTACCGTTGTAAAGATACTGCCCCTTAGGAATCGTTCCCCAGGACCACAGATTGCCCCATTGAGGGACTTTCACCACATTTTTATTGCCGTTATTGGCCAGCCAGCTGTTGCCGTAATCTCCGCTTATCTGCAAGGGTGCAGCAATTGCGGGAAGCACCAGCATAGCTATCAGCGCGATGATCAGTTGGGCTTTCATCAATAACCCCTCGCAATAAATTGAGAGGTTATTGGATAAAAACCTATCTCCGCTCTTTGATTGCTACCGTTTTACCGCGCTCGGCCATTAGCCTTGCCGTTCTTTGACTCAAGCCCTGCGCCTTTAACGTGCCACCTGGCTGATCATATTCTGGTCGATGACCATGCTCTCATCTACGGCAGACAATAATTCATCGTGAATGGAGCTTGGCGAATAATAGAGCATCACCAGCACTCCCGCCTCCTTGGCGGCTTCGATGGCCGGCACAAAATCACTATCGCCGGTGACGATTACTGCTTTGCTGATCATTCTTCCGCAGCTCAGCCGCACCAGATCGGCTGCCAGGGCGATATCCACCCTTTTTTGCACAAACTCTCCGCCCACGCAGCCCAAACGCCCTAGCTTTACTTCAAATCTGGGCAATTTGCGCAAAGTGTAAACAAACTTGTCCATAGAAGCAAAACGCCTGCGCTCCTCTTCAGTCGGAGGGCAGCTTTGGTACGGCATACAATTGTAGTAGTAAGTCCTAAGTCGCTCATAACTTCCACATAAAAGCTCCGAAAACCCGGCCAAGTCGATCTTGGGTTTGCCAAAATCGACGTCCAGAATCTTTGTTAGATAAGCCCCATCGATGAACACAGCCGCACGATTTTCCAAAATAAGCCCCACCTGGATTAATTATTTACTGCCGTCCGCCCCGAACGGCAGTGGCCATTATCCAAGCCTTCTTTTTGTTCCTTCATATATCTAGCTTGCGTTAGATCATTCCAGGGACAGGCGTCGGAAACCGGATCGAATCTTCATTTCTATAAAAACCCAAACCTCAAACTTTAACTGCAAAATTTGAGAGTACGCAAAAACTGTAAAAATAATTTCCACCCATATAGAGATGCGACCGCCGAAGAACATAGTGATATTTCCCGACACACTGGAAAGCGAATATGACAATCCCCAACAACCTGCTGCCGAAGTCCGGCACACCACGGATGTGCCAACAGCTTTCCGATCGCGACAGAATCAACTTTCGGTGAGCTATTGGGTGGGCCATTTTATCCAGGTTCGCCAACGATATTATGGCCATTTCTTTGAGGCAGGCGAGTTACTGGCCATCCGGCATCCTGTGAATCATGTCCAGGAAGATCTTTCCGGGATCTGCCGATTCCTGGAATCACAGATCGCCAATAATCGCGGATTTCTAAAGATGCCTTGATGGCAAAAGGATAGCGAATGGATGGCAAATGGACCTCAATGATGT
>RPOO01000204.1 GCA_003857025.1 Methanothrix sp. | reverse complement strand
TAGCCATTGCGCTATTTGCATTAACAATGATTATCAATGCAGCCGAAGAAAAAAAGACAATCACAGGCGAAGGGGCACTGCAGAAGCTTATGGACGGGAACGCCCGCTTCGTGTCGGGAAATGTCACTCACCCCAACCAATCTGCAGACCGCCGCACGGAGCTTGTGGCCGGTCAGCATCCGTTTGCCATCGTGGTGGGATGCTCCGACTCCAGGGTTGCCCCTGAAGTTGTCTTCGATCAGGGCCTGGGAGACATCTTTGTGGTCAGAACTGCCGGTCAGGTAATTGATAATGTCTCTTTGGGCAGCATCGAGTACGGCGTTGAGCATCTGGGCGTGCCGCTGATAGTGGTCCTGGGCCACGACAGCTGCGGAGCCGTCAAAGCCACAGCCGAGGGCGGCAAGCCTGCCGGACATCTGGACAGCCTGGTCAACTTCATCCTGCCTGCCGTCGAAGAAGCCAGAGCATCCGGGAACGAGAGCGAGATTGTGGATCTGGCCATCGACAACAATGTCGAGAACATCGTGGAGCTATTAAGCACATCTCAGCCCATCCTCTCCGAGAAGGTCGAGAAAGGCGAGCTGATGGTCATCGGTGCCCGCTATCATCTGGATGACGGCCAGGTTGAGATTTTAGAGTGATGGCAAAACAATACCACCCTTTCATCACTCTTTTTTAACCAGATCTCAATTCATATTTGCTAAATTATCTGCTATTTTCTCCAATCATTTTGACACGGCCAGTGTCAGGTTTCCGTGAGGCATTACAATCGTCCTCGCATCCTTTCCCTGGCTTTCCTTGGCCAGCGACAGGGCCTCACCGAGGGTTTTGGCCGGCTGCATGAAGCACATCCTCACCAATTCGTCGGGCATCGAAGATACCAGGATCAATTGATGGTGGAACGACTCCTGAGCCAGGAAGGCCGCCTTGTGTCCGCCGAACTCGTATTCCCTTCCGAAGCGCTCCCAGCAGTCCTCAGCCGAGCAGGCATCCCTCGCCCACCGCTCGAAGACATGGTTGCCCAGGCCCTCGCAGCACTCCGCCACCAGGATGATGGTGCCTCCCGGCAGCGCGGCGTTCTTGGCGTTATCCAGAGCCTTTTGGGCCTGGAAGAGGTTAAGATCCTTGGGCCTGCCACCGGCGCAGGTTATGACGATCTCGGCTGGCTGGACGGCTCGCCGGTACATGACATCAACCGTCGCCGCTCCCGCCCGATGGGCTTCACGAAAATCTCCCGCCACCGATTGCACTATCTCTTTCTTGCCGTTCAAGACCACATTCAGGATGAAATCAAGACCCGCAATCTCAGCCGCGTCTTCCATGTCCAGACGCACAGGGCTGTCCAGCCTTCCCGTAACTGAGGCGGGGTCCCTCATCAGCTCGTGGTTCTTGATGACGGACGCCTCCGAGCTGACGCCCGGCAAGACGGCCTTCGCACCGCCGCTATAGCCTGCGTAGTAGTGATACTCGATGTTGCCCGTGGCAATGATCAGGTCGGAGGACGCAACCATATCCAGGATCTCCACAGGCGTGCCGCGTCGTGTTTCGCCCAGAGGAACGCACGCTTGAGGATTGTGCTGTTGGTGGGGCAATCCTGCGCAATCTTTCAAGAGCAGCATCTCCTCAGCATCCGTCATCCTCCTGTGCGTGCCAAGGCCGAAGACTACCCGGAGGTCCCGGATGCCCAACTCCTTCAGCCTTTTTGTCAGAGGCGGCAGCATGAGATGCGTCGGAGAGGGGCGAGTGATGTCGCTGACCAGAATCGAGGCGGATTTGCATCCCTGAAATTCATCCAGCCTCTTGCCCGCGGGCTGGCGCAGCGATCGCTCGATCTCGCCCGCTCCTGCTGCGGGAAGCTCTTTCGGAAGAACAACCTCGACTCCGTCTCCCGCATCCAGTTCTAAGACGCCCTGACCGTACCAGAGCTTTATCTTCAATTGCGCCTCGCAAAAATCATTTTGAATTTGAGAATTTTTGTTTTCACATTTTTTCCATTAAACTTTCACCACAATCGCCTTGGAGAGCATCTCAGTGAATGCCTCGAATATGGGCCGGTCTGTCCTGAAGCTGAAGAAGTCCGCACCCACCTGATTGCAGGCGGCTCTGATGCGGGAGTTATGCTCCTCAAGCTTGCGAAGATATTCTTTGCGCTCGCCTTCCGTTACGCGAGTGACCAGAGGCGTCTTTGTTTCCGAATCCACAAACTTGACGTCGCCCCCAAAGCGAAGCTCCACTTCCTCAGGTGCTAAAACCTGAATCACAATCAGATCGTGCTTGGAGAGGCGATAGATGCCGGATAGTATCTCATCCGTCTCGCCCAGGAAATCGGATATGAGCACAACCAGGCTGGTGGTGGTGATCAGCGACTCGAATTGGTCGACAATGGGCTTGAGATTCGTTCCTCCGTGGGGCAGGACTTTGTCCAGCTCGTCGATGGACTGAAAGAGGTTCGATTTGCCTCTCTTGGGCTCGCCTGCATAAAGCCTTTTACAAAATAGGGACAGAGCATACTTCTCATTCTCAAGAGTGGCAAGGTAGGCAAAGCCCGCCGCCAGACGCGAGGCGAAGGTGAACTTGCCTTCGTAGCTCATGCTGCCGCTGCCGTCGAGAAGAATATGCACCACAAGGCTGCGCTCCTCCTCATGCTCGCGGATGTAGAGCTTTTCCGTTCGAGCGTAAGCCTTCCAGTCGATCAGCTTGAAGTCGTCTCCTTTGCGATACTCCCGGTAGCCGACGGGGCTGATGCCGTGGCCTAAGCGCAGTGATTTCCTGCCGCCGGTGTAGGCGGTCGAGACGCGCTTCTTGACGAGCAGAGAGAATCGCTCCAGCTCTTTGAAGAACTCTGTGTCCATGACCCTAAACCCAAAACCTTTCAAATTTTCTTTTAAACATTATTTTGAATTTTCAGAGATTGAGGCTCTTCAGCAGATCGGTTATCACCTGGTCGCGAGTCAAGCCCTTTCGCTCCGCCTCGAAGCCGAGGATCAGCCTGTGCCTGAGCACCGGGTAGGCCATGACATGCAGGTCTTCCTTGGAGACGTAATTCCTTCCCTGCAAGAAGGCCCTGGCCTTGGAAGAGACGATTAGGCCGATGGTGGCCCTGGGGCTGGCGCCGTACTGCACGCCTTCCCACTTGCGAGTGGCCAAAACCAAATTCACAGCCGCCGCCCTCAGATCGTCGGAGACGGGGATATCGCGACACAGCTGCTGCAGCATAATGACCTCATCTTTGCTAACCACCTTCTCCACAACCGGCTCACCTCGACCGGAGAATCGCTCCAGGATCTTCATCTCCTCGTCTGCATTCGGATAATCCATGAAGATCTTGAGCAGGAACCTGTCCAGTTGAGCCTCGGGCAAGGGAAAAGTGCCCTCCATCTCGATGGGGTTTTGCGTGGCCAGGAGGAAGAAGGGTTTGTCCAAAAGATAGGTCTTCTTGCCTACGGTCACCTGCTTCTCCTGCATGGCTTCAAGAAGCGCGCTCTGGGTCTTGGGCGAGGCACGGTTGATCTCATCGGCCAGAACGATATTGGAGAATACCGGCCCTGCCTCGAACCGGAACTTCTTGATACCGTCCGTCTCATCGATTATCGTAGTTCCGGTAATATCGGCAGGCATCAGGTCCGGCGTGCATTGAATCCTGCTGTAGCCGAGACCAAGGCACGAAGCCGTCGTCTTCACCAGCAGCGTCTTGGCCAGGCCCGGATTGCTCTCCAGCAGGGCATGGCCGCCGGAAAGAATGGCGACGGTTAGCTGCTCGATGGCCACATTTTGTCCGACAACAACTTTGTCGATCTCGCGTCTGAGCCTCTGGAAAATTTCCGGAGCCTTGCTGTAAATTGCTTGGGGGTCCTCCGTCATTCTTCTCTCCTTTTAACAATTTTCTGGAGATTCTATTGATTCTTTTTGATTCTAATTATACCTTTGCAGATCCATCATGCATCGATTCATGATAAGCCTTATGATGAATCCTGATTGATGATTCATGATAATACTGGCAGCGATCCTTTGCAAGACCCTGGAAAGCAAAGATGTAAATACGCAAGAGCCTATAGTTATTTTGGGAGATATAATGGCTGCAGAAGATGCCATAAAGGCCACGGTCGACGAACTTCTCAAGGCTCTTTCCGCCAAGAATATCATTGGCGAGCCGATTGAGATGGAGGACAAGATCATCATACCCATCACGAAGATGGGAATGGGATTTGGAACCGGCATCGGCCACGGAAGCGATGACGCCAGCAAAGGCGGCGTGGCAGGCGGGGCCGGAGGCGGTGTGGGTGTGTTTCCGGTTGCGGTAGTGATCGTGTTCAAAGGCGTGAGCGGATCGGATGGAGTTAGGGTTATTCCCCTATCGGCTCCAAGTCCATTGGCCGAGCCGATAACCAATATTGCTCACCTCTTCATGGACAAGCTGATGGGCAAAAAGGAGGGCCGGGAAAAGAAGCCCGGACACATTGCCACCATCGACGTAGAGTAGGTTTGGGCAGATGCTCGCTTGGGTTGAAGTCTCGTCCATCATTTTGACGACCCTCTCAGCTTTGGCGGCTTTGTTCTTCGTGCTTTTGATCATCTTTTTGATAATTCCATTCCATTTTGATTTAGAATTCAAGAAACAAGGCCCAATGTTGCGAGGGCGTTACGAAGTATCATGGCTGGGATTTACCCTGAAAAAAGATGCGATCGAATCGTCACCTTCGGAGGATGCGATCACATCTATTTTGCGCGAAACGCAGGGCGAAGCGAAGAGGGAGCAGAGCGATGAATATGGGCGCAAAGATGAGTTCCCGGCAAAGACCGCACAAGATGCCGCAGAACCTGAAAACGCAGAACCTGAAAAGATAATCGAGAAAATGGATGGGCAAAAGAAGGAAGATGCTGGGCAAAAGACAAAAGACGCGCAAGAGGATGATGCCGGAGATAAAACTGGAAAAAAAACCGCTCCTGCCCTTCCCTTTAATCCGAGAACTTTGCTGGATGCATTTCCCGCCATGGTCCGAGTTTGTAAAGATCTGCTAAAGTCCTTGAATTTTCAGAGGCTTTCCTGCCGCCTTTGCTTCGGGCTGGACGACCCGGTGGATACGGCGGTGATGAGCGGATACCTCTGGGCGATCGTATCCGCTTTGGGCCTCTTCCGCGCAAATATCTTCATCTCGCCGAGCTTTGCGGGAATGATGCTGGAAGGGGACTTTGTGGCCGATGTCCGGGCCAGAATGCTCTGGGCGATGGTGGCATTGATCAATGCCCTGCGGGAAAAGGAGATCAGAACGCTCTTGAGGGAAGTGGTCAGATCTTGAAAAATATTGTAGAGAATATCTTAAAGAGCAATGCCGCCAGGATAATATCATGCCGGAAATAAAGCTTCCCGCAATCGAGACGGAGATCAGAGTCGCCAAAGAGATGACGGCAGGCAACAAGATTATTTATACCGTGATCAAGGTCTCCATTTTGAAGGACGAAGAAGGCTATATCATGGGAAGCTGGATAACGCCTCTGGCCATGCTTATCATCGAGCCGGGAAGGCAGTATGCGCTCTCCATCACGGGAGAGAAAATGCCCCTGGAGATGATTCTAGAGTTGGCACCGTCCCTGAAATCCGTAGTCGATAAGGCACGGGGAATTCATAAGATCAAAGTAACCTGAATTAGCAGATTTGCAGAAGATTCGGAAAATTTTCTGCCAAAAAAACCGCCATATTCGAAAAATTTTAAAAATACTTCAAGGATTTGCGCTACAGTTGCGCAGCCAAAAATATGACCATTAGCCTCAATAAGCCCGCACTGCGTTGTCTCGGCATCGC